>CAZZMF010000292.1:0-2193 GCA_964655255.1 uncultured Sphingobacteriaceae bacterium | reverse complement strand
CTCCTTGAGAGCTGTCTATAAAGGTTATGGGCTGTCCAACCTCCACGGAATCAGGCGGCTGAGCGATGAAATACGCTCTGGGGAGGGGATATACGATAAGCACGAAGGGTTCGCTTTCGGCGAGGCCGCACCGTTGCATCGCTTGTACGAAATAGCTCCCAGCCGTGGTTACATATAGCACAGAGTCAGTAGCGCCTATAATAGGTAAGCCGTCTTGAAACCACTGGTAGCTCAGCGCCGGCGAGGCTACCAAGCGCAAACTATCTCCGAAACAAATGCCCTGGGGAGATTGGGGGGATATACTCACAGTCGGAGCAGGTAATCCTTCTACTGTAATAGGTGCACTGGTAACTGTACAGCCCTGCGGTGTCTGGACTGTGACCGTATAAGTGCCGGGGGCATTTATCCATACGGTTGGTCCTTGCGCTCCGTGACTCCATGTATAAGTCCACCCAGAGACGGGACCGGTGATAGAGAGAAGCAGCGAGTCCCCAGGGCAAAGTTCATATGGTCCCGCTGGGGCTAATATTATTGACGGCTCTCTTTGAGCTAAGGCAAAGGGTGTAGGTGTAAAAGCATTTACGCTTTGCGTCATCCAGCTGAAGCCCCCGCTTACGATAAGGGTGCCTCCGATACTATCCCACCGGCTGCCAGTCCAGTGGGCAGCAGCATCATATTCTCCATCCTGAGCAGGGTCAAAAGCAATCTCTAAAAACCCCCCAGTCGGTCCGGAAAGATGGTGAAAAAAATCAGGATTGATGACACATAAGCGCGGTGCCCGCTGAGAACGATCATATCCTTCTATTGTCGCATCTACCGCTGCAAAGCGTGCCGCATATCGCCCATCACTGGATGGGGTAATATAAACAGGACGATAACGCAGCACGGGCAAGGAATCTCCTACAGGAAAGAGATACCTTTCGCCTACCGTGCAGGTCCGTTCCAAAGCCCCCCCTAAGGCTGACCGCACGAAGCCTGTACCACGGACAATAGAGCCTGGGGCTACTTGGCGGTGATAGAGGGTCTCCGCATGGGTATTGAGCATCTGGTCGCCGAGGTCTAACCACTGCCGCACATACGCAGCTAAAGCAAGATTCTTACTGGAGGTGCCCCGCAGCTCCAGAGTGTCAAAGTGTATGGGGTCTGTGCCCGTGATCCACTGATAACCGCCCCAGAGTTGGACCTTGCCAGGGGATACAGGTACGTTATTGGGGAAGGTAGGGAGAAACATCTCATTCCCAGCGCGGTTATCTATGGTATCTGTGATAAAGAGAGCGCCGGAGTTGTACCAGCGACCACCTTGGCGATTTGTAGTGCTGCCGATGATGCTGACAATCGTACCTGGTTGCACACGGATGACCTCACCCCAGTTGCTGAGCGTTTGCGCAAGCCCTAAGCCTAATAAAAACCCTAAACCTATGCCCTGACGCATGGATAAGCAAAGATACGAAAAGAGGACGCTTTTGTAAAATACCAATAGGTGGGCACCATACCCATGCTGCTGATACAGAAAGGGTTATGAAGTGTGCTATAATGCTGCGTATGTGCTTTCGTTTTCGGGTGGGGCGGCGGCGCCTTCGGCGCCGCCGCCCCACCCCCAAATACCCCACGCATGTCATCACGTGAAGCGCAAAAAGGAAAGCAAATACAGGGCTTCAGTAAAATAGACCGCTCTGGTGGGCCTTCCTTAGGGAGGTCAAAGGGCTACAGTCGGTTGCATCCTAAAACTAAAAGGAGATTAGGCTGACCTGTATGGAGCTATGGGGTCGCTGCCGCACCGCCTCTATGCCAAAAGTAAGTGCGCTGCCCTGTGGAATAAAGGCGTTAGGCAACAAAGCCCCTTTTATTTTTTTTGTTAGACTCTTTGATGAAAGCCAGTATCATCCTTTGGACGACAGTATTAGCACTGTCTCTGGTAGCATTCAAGGAAGCAAACTCCAGTCAGCCGCCGATTGCACGCACTGGCGCCCCGGGTGAAGGTACCTGCGCTGGATGTCATGGCAACGCCTCGCCTCCTCCAACTATCAGCCTGACACAAAACGGACAACCTCTCACTATCTATACCCCAGGCGGTTCGCCAGTCACCCTTACTCTGACAGTGTCTCACCCCTCTCTCACGCTATATGGTTTCCAACTGACTGTCCTTAGCGCACAACCCGGGCAGGAAAATGTCCCTAATCAGGGGCTCTCTAC
>CAZZMF010000291.1:0-2194 GCA_964655255.1 uncultured Sphingobacteriaceae bacterium | reverse complement strand
ATTGGGTACAGCTCCTGCCACTGGTGTCATGTCATGGCACGGGAGAGCTTTGAGGATCGGGAGGTTGCCCGTCTTATGAATCAACACTTTGTCTGCATCAAAGTAGATAGGGAAGAGCGCCCCGATGTTGACCAAATCTACATGGATGCGATTCTGCTGATGGGACGGTCGGGGGGCTGGCCCCTAAACTGCTTTGCCTTGCCAGATGGGCGACCATTTTATGCCACTACTTATCTTCCGAAAGCCCAGTGGATAGCCCTCCTCAAACGCATCCATACCCTCTACACAGACTCTCCGGATGAGGTGCGCGAAATGGCGCGACGCCTGTCCGAAGCTCTCCAACAAATAGATAACACCCTTCTCAAAGAACGCCCCACTACCCTCAGCCCTATCAAGATTGACTGGGAGAAGCCTATCCAAAAACTGTTGGAAGACACCGATTGGGTATGGGGTGGGGAATGGAGCCAAATGAAGTTTCCGATGCCGGGACGGTGGCTTTTTTCGCTGCGAGCGGGTATTCTTCTCCACAAGCCTGAGTTAGTGCGAGCGACCCACCTCACACTGGAAAAAATGGCATTTGGAGGGATTTTCGATCCCATAGAGGGCGGCTTCATGCGCTATAGCACTGACCGCTTCTGGAAAGTGCCCCACTTTGAGAAAATGCTCTACGATAATGGGCTTCTCCTTGCACTGTACAGTGAAGCTTATCGCCACCAGCCTAATCGCCTTTACGAAAAAGTAATCCGAAAAACTGCCCAGTTTCTACTGGAAAAAATGCGCCTGCCCAGCGGGTTATTTGCAGCTTCTTTTAGTGCAGAAAGTGAAGGGCAGGAAGGACTGTATTATACATGGCTCTATGAGGAGTTAGAAGCGCTATTGACAGATCCAGAGGAACGCCGAGTATTTTTTGCCACCTACAAAGTCGTCCCGGAAGGTAACTGGGAGGGACATCGCAATATCCTCTTCCGTGAGAAAAGCGACGCTCAGATCGCCGCTGACCTTAGCCTGTCTGAGGAAGCTGTAGAATCGCTACTGGAAGCCGCCCATGACAAGCTGCGGAAAGCACGCGCTCAACGGGTCGCTCCCCCCCGTGATGATGCCGCTATCGTCTCATGGAATGGGTACGCCGTCATGGGCTTGGTAGAAGCTTACAAAGCGCTTGGCGAAATGGAATACCTCGCCGCCGCCCGCAGCGCCATACACACCCTGATGAATCAAACTAATAACATCCAACGCATCCAAAAAGCAGACACCTGGTACGGCGAAGCTTTCGCAGAAGACTACGCAGCTTTTATCATGGCACTTATACGCTTATACACCGTGACAGGTACAGAATCCTATCTCACTTATGCCGATACCCTCATGAAACGCAGCTTAGAGCTATTTTATGATGCAAAAGAGGGCGTATTCACCTTTACAACCAAAGCGCTGAGAGCTTTTGTAGGGCGCCGCAAGGATATTTTTGACACCAGCACCCCCTCTTCTAACTCCCTTTTTGTAGAAGCGCTCTGGCTGCTAAGCCGATACTTCCACAATCCTGACTATGAAGAAAAAGCCCGCTTGATCCTCTCCCGATTGGAAGAGAGAATGGTAGAAAGTCCGACACTGGCGAGCTATTTCTTACAAGTGGCCTTGATGGAAAGCCGAGCCCCATTTTCTGTGATTTACCGCGGCTCTGACATATCGCCTCTATGGAAAAGATACGAGCCAGCCATAGGCTGGACTGGCTTTATCACACAGACGGAGACAGCTATCCCTGCTCTGACAAGCTATGCAGCGGCTACTCCAGAGAAGTGGTTTTTATGCACTTTTGGGGCTTGTTTGCCGCCGGTGGCTTCCATAGAGGAGATGTGGGCGACCTTAGAGAAGGAAAAAGAACGCCTATTTGCCCCGGAGTCTGAAACCTCCTCATAGATCTGGAAGGGGAGTTCACTGAGGGGTAGGAAGGATAGCGGCACCCTTGTGTAATCCTGTGTGCTTTTTACGCAGCTGGGGAAGCCCTTCTATCCTTTCTCCTCTACTGGCAGCCGCTGCGCCAGCAGAGCAAAATCCGCCAAGACTATCGCTGCCATTGCCTCTACGATAGGCACGGCGCGCGGTACAGGGCATGGGTCATGTCTTCCTTTTGCAGTGAGTACAGTCGGCTCACCGGTGGGGGTCAGTCTCTGAAGTCCAGCCCTGTGGAAGGGGGGCG
>CAZZMF010000290.1:0-2207 GCA_964655255.1 uncultured Sphingobacteriaceae bacterium | reverse complement strand
AATAGCTCGGATGAGCGATAATATCCGCAGCCCCCACAAGCTGTCGGAGCCTTTCTCCACGCTGCCAGCCCCAGAAATGTACTTCTACTTTTTCCTGAGTCACTATCTCCCGCAAAAAAGGCGTGTCTGGTCCCTCCCCTATCAGCCATAGCTTCACATAGGGCACAGCCTGTCTAAGTCGTGTAAAAGCCTTTATCAAGTCATGTTGTCCCTTCTGCAGACGATGAGACCCAATATTAGCGATGACGACATCCCCTTCGCTTACTCCATGCTGCTGGCGAAACGCTTCTCTTTCTACCTGCGAAAGGGGTTGATACCTGGAAGCCTCAAACTCAAACCCATACGGTATCTCCCGTGGAGTAAGGCGTTTATGCAGTGGATACAAAGCTTCCACAAAGTCAGCTATGGTCTTCGTGGGGACGACGAGCCTATCTGCGTGGCGATACGAAAATTGCTCCAGTTTCAATAAAACCCGACTCTTCCAGCCACCGACTCTCACAACATCCTGAGTATAGTGGCGATGGATGATTAGCTTGATGCCCGGATAAAGGAGCTTTGCTAGAGCCCCTACGATCCCCTCCCAGAAGTGATGCGTGTGCAAAATATCGATCTCCCGCTCCCGCAGCAGTCTCGCCAGTTGAAAAGCCGCCCGTACATACGCCCCGTATGCCCGCATATGGGGTACAGGGATAATATGATGCGGAATCCCCACCTTTTCATACTCAGGGGATTGGATATTGCTCTCCCGCTCAAAAGTCGCTACCTCCAAGGTGAAGCGCTCCCGAGGTAAGTACCGTACAATCGTATCTATAAAGTCATACCGGTTGATCACCCGGGCAAGGTGCAGCACGCGGATCGGTGCCATGCATCGCAAAGGTAGCATGCAAAGGGAGGGGTTATATTTTGGTATGCCAAAAAAGTTTTTGGCTTACCTTTGTTCTATGCGATGGCTCGGGATGATACCACTCTGTGGGCTTCTATGGGCGCAGGCAGACAGTGCAAAAGCAGTTCTGGAACTCAATCCGGTGGTGATTCATGCGGAGCGCATACCCCTTTTACGACCCAGAGGTGTTGAGCTGTCAGAAGGTGGGCATGTTACCATCGGGGAGGCGCTTATTAGCGTGCCTGGCGTGGAGTGGATGCAGACAGGTGGGGCGTTTGTTGGGCGACCGGTACTGCGGGGGCACTCTTATACACGGGTAGGGTGGCTGCTGGGGGGTCTGCCCCGAGAAGGGGCTTACTGGGGCGAAGACCACGGCTATGAGACTCCGCCCCAGTTGCTGACCTTTCAGCCGGAAATCCTCCTCGGACCCCAGAGCGTTCGGTACGGCAGCGATGCAATAGGCGGCATCGTGCGCTTTCAGCCGCTGGTGCCCGGGCGTTCCTTTTTCAGCGCACAGGCTATCGCCACCACAAACCCCCTCGGAGGACTGCTACAAGCCGCCGGCGCTATCGGTACCGCAGAACGGTTCCTGATGGGTGAAGCTATCCTGCAATCAGCCGAGAACTTCTACACACCTCGTCAGCACTTCGTATGGAATACGGGGATGCGGGGGGCGTATGGATACTTGACCGGGCGTTTGCCGGTGCCCCAGGGATTGGTGGAGCTCTCCGCCTTTCAGACTTTACAGCTCATCGGTATTCCGTCGCCCCTGTGGGATGCAGAGGAAAAGATATGGTTTTCCGAAGCGGAGGGACGATACATCCAGCGCAGGGATGCCTGGCGATTTCGGCGAGACCTGCCTTTTCAGCGCATCCTGAGCAGCGGGGCGCAAGCGCGACTTCTCTGGGAGGGTTCCTCCGGAGCTACCACAGCTCTCATCCTTGGTGTGCAGCAAAATATCAGGGCAGAATACGGAGAGACGCCCGATGCCCCAGAAGTGCTCATCAAGACCCGACGGGCAGATGTGGATCTATCCCGCCGATGGGGCGGATGGGAAGGAGGCTTCACAGGCTTTCTACGAAGCACACGAGATGAAGGAGAAGAGCCTTTTCTCCCTTCTATTCTACACGGTGAAGGAGGCTTCTGGGTCAGGCACGGGGTTCCCCTTGCGGAAGGGCGCCTTGCGCTTGGGGGGCGGCTTCATGGGGCTTTCAGTCAGGCGGGGAATACCCGCTATTTTTTGACTTGGGCGGGGGAACTGTCGTATGCCCGGCGCTGGTGGATCGCCCGATTGACCCGCAGTTTTCGGATTCCTCATCCAGCG
>CAZZMF010000289.1:0-2257 GCA_964655255.1 uncultured Sphingobacteriaceae bacterium | reverse complement strand
GCGTATAGGAGTTGTGTAGCCAGAAAAGTCGCGCTAAGCTTTCCAAAAGCCACAACTATGCCTGTACTGCCTGGCGTGGCGCCCCCATAAACATCGGGTGCCCACCAGTGAAAAGGAAACACAGACAACTTGAAGAGCACGCCTATCCCAATCAGCCCGAAAGCCAATACAAAGAGCAGGCTACCGTGCCAAGATTCCCATTTGAGGAGGCGCAGGTGATGAATGTACAGCGTCCCGCTAATGCCGTAGAGGTAAGACAGACCAAAAAGCAGCGCAAAACCCAGCGCACTCATCAGAAGGTATTTGACGGCGGCTTCAGGGGCAAGTCGATTGCTCCAAGAAAGCGCTACAAGTACATATGCTCCAAGAGAGACAGTCTCCAACGCCACTACACTAAGGATAATATGATTGCTGGCAGAAAGCACTGACAAGGCACTTGCCATAAGGAGCATGAGCGGTAGCGCTTCCCAGCCTTTCCCATCCATGTAACTTTGGAGGTAGGTGTGGAGAAATCCAGCCCCCATAGCACTAATCAGGGCTATGCCCGCCGTCAGAAAGCTATATATCCCCCCTCCCCACAGCATGCCGAAAAAGAGGGAGACAGGTTTCGGAAATATCAAGCTCAGATAAATACCTATCCCCATGCCTATCAACGCAAAAGCCACCGTCCAACCGAGAAGCAGGCGCCTACCAGACTCAAAGGTACCCAGCAGTAGTCCGCTTAGCCCACCAAGAGCCAGCCAACCCGCCGGCAGCAGCCCTATATAGCTTGGCATGGCGGCGAAGTTAGCGCTTATCCGCACTCTCACTGTCAATATAGACTAAATCTATGTACCTTTGCCTCATGTATCTCCCCAAGTGGGCGGTCGGCACTGCAATTCTCTTTTTGATAGCCGGAGGGGTGGGACTTTTTGCACTCCACAGAGAAAATCAGCTTCTCCAAACGGAGATTGAGCGCGTCTCTCATCTGGTTGCGGAGCGCCCCGTAGAACTGGCGACCTTCATGGCTTCCTATGAACGCTTCCTGACAAAACTCCACCACGCCGCTACTGGACAAAACTGGGAGTTGGCGGCTTTTTATTATGAGGAGTTAGAAGAGACGGCGGAGCAGTTAGAGCAACTCGGGCTTTCGGATGATGGGATTCCTGTTAGCGCTATGATGCGCCCCAATCTGATTGAGCCTCTGAAAGCCGTGGAAAAAGCGATTGAAAGCAAAGATGCAGTTGGCTTTCACAAAGCCCTGCGGCATGTGGTTGCCCAGTGTAATGGCTGTCATGCAGCTGCAGGGAAGCCTTTTATCCGGTTTGCTTTGCCAGATTCAGCTACGCCGCCCCGACAAGTTTTCAGTAAAGATACTGACATTTAGGCAGCTTTACGGATGGCATAGCTTTTGCGCCTTGTGCCCTCATGCCTAAAATAGTCGGAATAGATCTCGGTACCACAAACTCTGTCGTGGCGGTCATGGAAGGCAGCCAGCCTGTCGTGATCGTCAACCAAGAAGGCAAACGCACGACCCCTTCCATCGTAGCTTTCAAACCTGATGGAGAGCGCCTCGTGGGCGAACTCGCTAAACGCCAAGCCGTCATCAATCCCCAAAATACCATCTATTCTATCAAGCGCTTCATGGGGAAAACTTACGACGAAGCCATCGAGGATGTAAAGCGCATGCCCTACAAGGTCGTCCGCGGTAATAACAACATCTGTCAGGTCCAGATTGGTGATAAGTATTACACGCCGCAGGAGATTTCGGCGATGATTCTCCAAAAGCTCAAAAAGGCGGCAGAGGATTACTTAGGTGAGCCAGTGACGGAAGCCGTGATTACAGTACCGGCATACTTCAACGACGCTCAGCGCAAGGCTACCAAAGAAGCTGGGGAAATCGCTGGGCTCAACGTGCGCCGTATCATCAACGAACCTACCGCCGCCGCCCTTGCCTACGGCATAGACAAGCGCATCAAACAAGGAAAAATCGCTGTCTTTGACCTTGGCGGAGGCACTTTTGATATCTCCATCTTAGAAGTCGGGGACGGGGTCTTCGAGGTCCTCTCTACCAGCGGGGATACCCATTTAGGCGGGGATGACTTTGACCAGCGCATAGTCAACTGGCTCGTGGAGGAATTTCTCCACGAAGAAGGCGTCGACTTGCGCAAAGACCCTCGCGCCATGCAGCGCCTGCGCGAAGCCGCCGAACAAGCTAAGATAGAACTCTCCAACCAGCAAAGCACCGAAATCAACCTCCCATACATTACCATAGACC
>CAZZMF010000288.1:0-2266 GCA_964655255.1 uncultured Sphingobacteriaceae bacterium | reverse complement strand
GGAGGGGAAGGCTCACGGGGTCTATTTTCTACAAGATGGGCTGCGAGCTGTGCACGCAAACGACGCCCCAGCCCGCCATATAATGCTTGGCGAGCAGCTATCCAGCCTTGCAGGGGCGGACTAAATGCCTCTGAGTAAGGCATCGCAGCGGGCCCAGGCTCCTCCCCAGAGGATGCTGGTTCTTCCTTTTTTTCCGTGCGAGTGGGGGGCGTCTGCGTCTCTCGGGCAACTGGACTTACCCTCGGTGGAGGAGGGACGCGCGGGCGCATCCGCTCTTCTAAAAAGAAAGCATAATGCTGCCGAGAAGGCGCATATAAAGCCCCCAGAAACCTAAGCTGTTGGGCACGCGGGTCGTTGAGTTTCGTGGCGACTTTCGCCACCATCATGCGCCCTAACGCAAAAAATGGATACTGTTCAAGAACTGCATTAAGCTCACGCAGGTGCGCTTCATCTAATGCAGTCCCTGCCTTCATGTGCAGGTAGGTTTCGTACCAGTTCATATCACCAGAAGGATAAGGTTTTATTTACGACATCCTGAGCGATGCGTTCGCAAATATCGGATATAAGGGCATCTTGTACAGTACTGAGCGGTTGGGCTGCGGGGAAGTCTGCAAAGTTCATGAAGCTTTGTTCCCAGTTGAGTTCGGGGTGGCGGGCGCTCACACAACGAATATACACTGTGATGCTTAGGCGGTTTTGAGCGGCTTGTTGGGTACCTTGGATGGCGACGGGGGCGACTTTGAAGTCTGTAATCCGTCCGTATAATACTAAGTCGCCTTTTTCTGAGGCGAGAGTCAGAGGGGACTGCGAGATAAACTTCTGTCGCAGCGCTTCGGCGAAAGTCTGGGTGAGGTTGGGGATGATGACGGCGGCTTCGTTTTGAATGGGAGACACGGTGACGGTACGCACATCGGGCGGGAGGGCACCACTCCGAAAGGAGTAGGCGCACCCCGTGAGCATTCCCCCGATAATCCCTATCCCCAGCCTAATGCCCAGCGAGCCCATAATCTTCAATCTTACGGTAAAGGGTTCTTTCGGAAATGCCGAGAGCTTGGGCGGCGCGTTTGCGATTGCCGTTGTACCGTTTAAGAGCGGCTTCTATAAGGCGCCGTTCGTTGGCATCCAGCGACAGGTCTTCTGGTTCAGTTGGCGCAGCAGGTAATAAGCGCCCTTTATCCGCACTAAGAATATGCTGCCCAAGCTGGCGTACCATCTCTTGGAGCATGTTAATAGAGTCTTGAATGCGAAGCAGATGAGTTTCTAAAAGGTCTATTCGAGCGTGCAAGGTGGTATCCTTGATGGGCTCATTAGCGAGGCGGCGTGGAGGGACTTTTTCCCGATATACCACTGGTAAAAGAGCTTCTCGCTCCGGTAGATGCTCTTGTAGAATCTCTGCTGTAATCCGCTGTCCTGGGTACAAGATCATTAGCTTTTCCACGAGATGCTTGAGCTCTCTTACATTGCCTGGCCAGGGATAACGAAGGAGCTTTTCAGCGCCGCTGGGATCCAAAGTGATGGGCGTCATGCCTTTTTCGCGCACCAGTTCATCTATGAAAAACTCAAAAAGCAGTTCCACATCCCGTCCCCGCTCTCGCAAGGGCGGCACATGGATGGTGATGGTATTGAGCCGGTGATACAAATCTTCTCGAAACTTTCCTTTTCGAATGAGCCGCAGCAGGTCTCGGTTTGTAGCGGCTATGACCCGCACATCGGTTTTTTGGACTTTGCTGCTACCGACGCGAAAGTATTCGCCCGTTTCTAAGACTCGCAGGAGACGGGCTTGGGTGCCCAGCGGCATCTCTCCAATCTCATCTAAAAAGAGAGTGCCGCCATTCGCTGTTTCAAAGTATCCTTTGCGGCTGTCGTATGCCGAAGTGAAAGCGCCTTTCTCGTGCCCAAAAAGTTCTGAGTCCATCGTACCTTCTGGAATCGCCCCACAGTTGATGGCGAGGAAGGGCTTATCGCGACGCAGGCTCAGTTCGTGGACAATGTGAGCGAAAATCTCTTTCCCTGTGCCATTTTCTCCCAAAATGAGTACGGGGACGTCAGTGGGGGCGACCCGCGCCGCAAGTTCCACGGCACGCAAGAGCTTAGGCGACTCTCCTATGAGCCGAAATCGTCGCGCTATATCCCGCGGATTCTCAACCCAGCTCCGCTGCATGTCCTATCAATGTGATAGGGGTGGTATCGGTTATCTCTGTAAGGAGAATGTCTCCTGGCTCAGCTATAGCCGCTGCCCCGCGCACGACTACAGTCCGTCCTGTAA
>CAZZMF010000287.1:0-2285 GCA_964655255.1 uncultured Sphingobacteriaceae bacterium | reverse complement strand
ATATAGAGAAAATCAAATATCGGCAAGGCGCCCCTCTACGGCAGTGGCGGGCTAACGTGCGCTTAGACTTGCGCCTTGCTGAAAATGCATTTCTGAAGTTCGGTTTCAGTGGAGAAGACTCCAGGATAGTCTCTTGGAGTTTATCCCGTGCTCTCCTTGCGTATGATAGGGCGCCGGTGAACTATTCTCGTACCCTTCGCTCTTTTGTCCGACTCCAGCAGACCTTCCCAGGTGATACCGGCAGTTTGTTGAGAAACTTTTTCTATACCATCCAGTTTGACTTTACCCGGCTGGATGGACGCACTGTGGATGACAACTTCGGGCTGAACTGGTTTAGATATGGTCATATTGGTCGCTTCCAGACCCGGTATGCCGAACTTCTTGTCCCTGTGCTGGTAGGGGGCAACTTACCTGTGTATGAATCGCAAGGATTCGTAGAGGATGAATATATTTTTGATCCCTCAAATAGCTCCCATCCTATATTAGCTAACTACAATACCTACATTTATAACTATCTGGCTCAGAACCCGCGTATCCTCTTCAATCCGCGCACGCTTCGCCCAGAACCGAGTTCGCGTGTGCGGAACTTTATAGATTTGGTACAACTTGGAGGTCACGCTAATGGCATTATTGGGGCGCAGGCGCTGATATATAATCTCTATTTTGGGCAGGGGTATCCCGCTGCTTTTGGGGCCTCTTTCAGTAATGGGGAAATGTTTCGGGTGACGGGACAAGCTGCGGTGGAGTTGGGGCGCCATAATATCAAAGCGGGGTTTGAGTTTGATCAGCGCTACTCGCGATTTTATGGGGTCTCCTCCGCCTATCTCTGGCAGCTTATGCGCCTCTATGCAAATCGGCACATTCAGGAACTGGATCGTTCTCAACCGATTATCTCGGGGGATACTATTCGCTATCGTCCTCTGTATCAGGCTGATCAGCAGAGCTATTTTGATAAGAAGATGCGGGAAAAGTTGGGTCTTCCCGTGGATGGTCTGGACTTTATTGACCCGGATGCGATGGATCCGGACTTCTTCAATATGCGCATGTTTGATATCAATGATCTCTTTGCTGGGGGGAATCCCGCTGTCGTTTATCAGGGTTATACGCCTTGGGGGGAGCGGATGCGTCGCGTCGCACCGGAGAAGTTTTTCACAGACAGGGAAAATCGTCCTCAGAATGCTTTTGCGCCCACTTACGTAGCTGTTTATTTACAGGATAAGTTTGAGTTTGACCGAATGTTCTTCAACTTGGGTGTGCGCGTGGATCGGTATGATGCGAATATTCCGGTGCTTCGTGATCCTTATATTATACGACCTTTTTATCGGGCTGAGGAGACGGCTCGTTTGCTTGGGGTGAGTCTGCCGCAGGGGGTTGGAGGCGATTGGGTCGCTTATGTGGATAACGCCCTCAATCCTACTCGTATCGTTGGCTTTCGCAGAGGCAATGTATGGTATGATGCGGACGGTAATCCTACGAGTGCGCTTGCTATTACGCGGGCTTCGGGTGGGCGAGCCCTTCCCCATTTGAAAGCAGATAGTTTGACTTACGAGGCTTTTGAGGACTATCGTCCGCAGACGAATATCATGCCGCGCATTTCTTTCTCCTTCCCCATATCGGATGAGGCGACTTTCTTTGCGCACTATGATGTGCTGACGCAGCGTCCGCGTTCTGGGCAGGTGGCGCAGTTTGTAGACTGGCTTTTCATTCTCCAGAATGCCACTTTGCAGCAAGCCAATCCCGCCCTCCGTCCAGAAAAGACCATAGACTTTGAGGTCGGCTTCAAGCAGCTGCTTACCCAGAATATCGCGCTCTCCATCTCGGGATACTATCGGGAGATGCGTGATCTGGTACAGAGCTTCCTCTTTCTCGGGGCATATCCAGTGAGCTATACAGCCTTTGAGAACCTGGACTTTGCCACCGTAAAGGGTATCAATGTGGATATTGATGTGCGGCGGATTGGTGTGCTGGAGCTGCGCTTTGCTTACACACTTCAATATGCGCAGGGGACGGGCTCTTCTCCCACTTCTAACCGCGCGATTATTGGGAGTTTAGAGGGCTTTAACGTATTCCGTTCGCTATTGCCGCTGTCTTTTGACCAGCGACATACTTTCACAGGTGTAGCGGATATTCGGTTCTTAGAGCGTGGCGTAAAAGGTCCAGCGATTACCGTCGGTGAGAAGGTTATCTATCCTCTCAAAGGAGCAGGGATCAATATAACTTATAATCTGGGGTCTGGTCGTCCATATACCCGCTATCTCCTGCCCAACCCTGCGGATGTGCAGTTC
>CAZZMF010000286.1:0-2294 GCA_964655255.1 uncultured Sphingobacteriaceae bacterium | reverse complement strand
AGGATATATAGGCGGCGTCGTCTCTCAGTGGGTGCCGCGCACAACAATGGATAGCCTACAGGCATTTTTTCCCGTAAGCTTAGCCAGCCTGCCTCTACGCTCCACAGCACAGAGCATACGCATACAAGATGGGCGTCAGATGATATTGATTTTTCAACTCACCGGGCTTATCATGCCAGGGCAAGTGCTTCCTTTTGAGCTTGTCAAAGACCGAGTGAAAACTATACTTTTGCAGCAAAAGCTTCATGAGTGGCTCACGGCTTTTGAGGATAGTCTTTACCAACGCGCTCTGGCTTCTGGGGTTGGGGAGCTTTATTGAAGCCCAAACCCGCCTGGAAAGCATAGCGGCACTTGTAGGCGATGAACCCATCTTAGAATCTCAGGTGAGTCAGCAGTACGCCTACCTCAAACAAACCGGCGTCGTCGATGATGGAGGACTTTATTGTGAGGTATTGGAGCAGTTTATCATTCAACGGCTCTTATTGGTGCGAGCGCGGTTAGACAGTCTCAAAGTCACTGATGAGCAAGTAGAGCGCGAACTGGAACGGCGCCTGCAAATCTTGACAGCTCAACTCGGTTCGCCCGAAGCCATCGTAGAGATTTATGGCAAGCCTATTCCCATCCTGAAGCAAGAACTGCGTAATGAAGTACGCAATCAAATCCTTGCTGAAGAAATGCGTCAAAAAATCACCGCGGATATCAAAGTAACGCCCAAGGAGGTGCGGGATTTTTTTGAAAGTATTCCGCGGGATAGCTTGCCCTTTATTCCGGCAGAAGTGGAACTGAGTCAGATAGTGATGTGGGCTAAACCCTCTGAGCAAGAAAAAGAGCGTGTCCGAGCGCGTCTGGAAGAGATACGGCGCGAGATTATTGCGGGAAAAATGGAGTTTGCTACGGCGGCGCGTGCTTTTTCGCAGGATGTGGGGTCTGCCCGTCAAGGCGGTGACTTAGGGGAGTTTGGAAAAGGGCAAATGGTGCCTGAGTTTGAGCGCATGGCATTTACCATAAGTATCGGTGAAGTGTCGCCTGTATTTGAGTCGCCGTATGGGTTTCATATTCTTCTGGTGGAGCGCCGCACCGGCAATAAAGTCAAAGCTCGGCATATTCTGCTGCGCCCGACTATCACCGACGAAGATGTGGAAGTAGCTAAGCGCAAACTGGAGACGCTGCGACAACAGATTCTGCGGGACTCTATTTCATTTTCGCGGGCAGCTACGGAGTTTTCAGAAGACCCAGTTACTAAGCAGACCAGCGGGCGCCTCATGGATGAAGAGAATGGCGGTTATCGCATACCCTTGGATAAGTTAGAACCTGATTTGTACTTTGTCGTAGATGAGTTGAAGGTCGGCGAAATCTCAAAAGTAGTACCCTTCACCAGTCGGGACGGGCGGCGCGGCGTACGAATAGTATGGCTACAGAAGAAGTATCCGCCGCATCGGGCATCTTTGGAGTTGGATTATGAGCGGTTTGCGCAGGCAGCCCTCCAGCTCAAAAAGCAGGAGGCTATAGAAAAATGGCTCCGACGAGCTCGACGGAATGTACCCGTAGAAATCCGCCTGCCGCGCTGTCAGGAGGCTTTATCTGAGTGGGAACAGGCTACGGAGAAGTAGTACTGCTTTTGTCTTGGATCTTCCAAGCTCCGAACATAAAGTGCTGGCATGCATTAGGTTATTTGAGGGGCTTTCCTTCCCCTCCATCTCCCCATCCCCTCTAAGAGCTTTTGCAGCGCATAGCTTTGCGACGCGTGGCTGAGAGTGCCTATTTACCTTCCCTCTCCCCATCTGAGCCCCTTGGGGGGAAGGTTATCTTTTTTGCCAGCGACTTGCATGCAGGGGCGCCCAACCGCATCGCTAGTGCCCCGCGGGAAAAGCACTTTGTACGATGGTTAGAGACCCGTGCACCCGAAGCCGCAGCGTTTTACTTGCTGGGGGATTTATTTGACTTCTGGTTTGAGTATCATCATGCTGTACCCAAAGGGCATGTGCGTCTCTTGGGCGCGCTCGCTACCTTGACTGATGCAGGCATACCCATTTTTTTCCAAGTCGGCAATCATGACTTGTGGCTTACGGATTACCTTATGGAAGAGATTGGGCTTCGCCGTCTGCCAGACCCCTTCCTCGCAGAATGGAAAGGTCAGGTTTTTTTTCTCTCCCATGGACATAAGCTCGGTCCCATCCGATGGATAGACCGCTTTTTGTACGCAGGCATGGAAAATCCCCTCTTGCAGAGCTTGTATCGCTGGCTCCATCCCGATATTGGACTGTGGCTGGGACGCTTTTTCTCAGGACGCAGCC
>CAZZMF010000285.1:0-2298 GCA_964655255.1 uncultured Sphingobacteriaceae bacterium | reverse complement strand
CTGGATATGCTCTTGCGGCGCGAGACGAACGGAAAAGTCTCCCTGGACTCTCTCCTCCGTTATCTGTATGAGCGATATTATGAGCAGGGCAAAGGCATCCCAGAAGATGGCGTAGAAGAAGCCGCTGTACAACTGGGCGGACGATTCTTTCGGGAGTTTTTTCAGAAGTTCGTCTGGGGGCGAGAACGCCCCAACTATCAGGCGCTTCTGCGGGGGCTGCCGCTGCGAGTGGAGCAGCGTATAAGCCCTTATCCCAGCATAGCCCAAATCGGTATCATGCGTACCCGCCCGGAAGGCGAAGGGCTTCGGGTAGAGGAAGTTTTCCCCGAAAGTATCGCTGAACGAGCAGGCATCCAGCCAGGGGATATTCTCCTCACTATCAATGGACAGAGCATTCGCGCCCTCCCAGAGGACTTCTGGACCCACTTGAAGCCCGGCGAGCGCCTCACCTTCCAGGGGATCCAAGGGGGGAGCCAAACTACCTCTATGCTGATACTTGACCCAGAGCGCCTGACCCAACAAATCACCATAGAACTCATACCCACCGAGCCTAACTTCATCCCTTGAAAGGCTTTTCCATCAAAGCACTTTTCCCGATATTTGTCAAATGCAGGATAAGCTGGAAGCCCTGCGCCGCAAGTATCGCCTACTTGGGCAAGACATGGAGAGTTATCTGGAGGGGCTGCTGTACAGTCGATCGCTCACCTACTGGGATTACATAGAACTGGACACCCTGCTTACATTACAAAAGCCCCGCACAGACTTTCCCGATGAGGTCATTTTCATCGTGTATCACCAAATTACAGAACTGTACTTCAAGCTTGTCAAGGTGGAACTGGAACTGCTTCTGCAGGAAAGTTGGCAAGAAGAGGCACCTATTCTCAAGCGGCTCAATCGGGTGGTGAGCTATTTCAGACACCTTACCCATAGCTTTGAGATTATGATGTATGGGATGGAGTCGCAGAACTTTCTCCGGTTTCGGACGGCGCTTTTGCCTGCCAGTGGGTTTCAGTCTGTGCAGTTTAGAGAGATAGAACTGTATTTGACGGGATTGCGTCAGCTATTGGCACCGCATAAGCGCGACCTTATCACTGATGACATAGCACAGTTATATGAGAACATATATTGGAAGTTTGGCAACCTTGATGCTCGTACAGGTGAAAAGACGCTCACATTACGGCTCTTTGAGCAAAAATACGATGCACATTTACTCAATCTGGCGCGACAGCTTGCTACCAAAAATGTAAATGCCCGAGTGGAGGATGCGCTGAGCCGAGGACAGCTCACGGATAAGGTAATAGAGGTTTGCCGAGAGTTGGATGTACAAGTGAATATCCACTGGCGGCTGGTGCATTTGCGTACGGCGGCGTATTATCTCAAGCGGGAAGAAGGGGCTATCCCTTCCACAGGCGGCACCAACTGGCAGAAATATCTTCCTCCATACAATCAAGGCATACAGTTTTTCCCCAGCTTGTGGTCGGAGGCGGAAAAAGCAGAGTGGGGACGGGGAAGCTTTTTGGAGCGCTATGAGAAGGAGGTAGAGGGCGCTTGGCGCATGAGGAGTACCACAGCATAAGCGGCTATGCCTTCGGCGCGTCCGAGGGCGCCCATGCCTTCGGGGGTAGTGGCTTTGATGCTCACCGCTTGCGGCGAAATATGCAGGTCTTCGGCGATAGTAGCCTGCATCTTCTCGTAATAGGGGCTTAGGCGGGGCTTCTGAGCGATGATTACCGCATCTATATTGACTATCTGCCAGTTAGCGGTGTGGATGCGGTGATATACTTCGCGCAGGAGCACACGGGAGTCAATGTCTTTATATGCAGGGTCTGAGGGAGGAAAGAGTTGTCCAATATCACCCATGCCCGCTGCGCCTAAGAGGGCATCGCATATTGCGTGCAGCAGCACATCGGCGTCGGAGTGTCCTTGTAAGCCTTTTTCATAAGGAATCGTGATGCCACCCAACCGTAGGGGGCGCCCTTCGGTAAATTTGTGGGCATCATAGCCCAGCCCTATGCGGAAGCTCATTGCCCTTCAAATGTATGTCGCTTGTGCCCAAAGCGTGGTTTCCCCAGTAGCCTACTTACCCCGAGAGGCGATTGCTCAGGGATATAGGGTGATAGCTGAAATCAGTCGGGGCTGGCAATCGTTTATCATCGCTGCTGACGGAAAGAGCCCCAAAGAGGCTACCGCACACCTAACCGTACCTTTTTACCATCAAGGGCACTGGGAGATCATGCAATACATTTCCATACCGTCGGACTCTACCATTCTGTACATAGAAGGCGCATGCGGTAAGAT
>CAZZMF010000284.1:0-2300 GCA_964655255.1 uncultured Sphingobacteriaceae bacterium | reverse complement strand
GTCTTAGAGAGGGGTGATAGTCAGGTAAAGGGGAAAGCCCGGTTTGAATGACCGAATGTCCGCCGGTTTCTACTTCGCGGGTAGGTAGGTAGCCCCAGGGGATGGATAGGGCTTCTTGGGGGGCATATATCCCGACCAGAAGAATGAAGTGCTTCTGTGCAATGCTGCGCAGGAGGGTCCAGGCTTTTTCCTCGTGGAGGAAAAAGTCAGATAAGATAATGAGGAAAACCCGCCGTTTATGCACAGACGCAATCCAGTGGAGGACCGGGGTGAGGAGGGAGCGCTGTCCTTGTGCTGGTTGGGTCCAGAGGTGGGCGAGGTAGCCCCAGATGAGCTTTTCGCCTTTACGGGCAGGGGAGAAGTATTCCACTTGGTCAGAGAAGCTTACCCAGCGTACTCGGTCGCTATTCAGGATAGCGGAGAGCGCCAAAGCGACTGCCACAGTCAAAGTGAGCTGTTCTTTTTCAGGGGTGATATGCATGGAGGGGCTGCGGTCTATGGCGATGACGCAGGTCAATTCGCGCTCTTCCTGTCCGAGGCGCAAGTAGGGCTGATTTTTGCGAGCAGAGAGGCTCCAGTGAATGCGTCGCCAATCATCTCCTGGCTCGTACGGGCGCGCATCGGCAAACTCTATGCCCTCCCCCCGAAAAGTAGAACGGTACGGTCCCGCTAATAAGCTTTGGACGGGCTTTTGAAGCTTCCAGCGGAGGCGCTCCACCCGTTCCAAAAACCGCGCAAGCTCCACCATGCAAAGATGGATAACTTTGGCGGCGATGCAGAAAAAATGGCTCATAGAAGCCCTTCTCCCTGTGCTTCTAATAGCGCTTATGGGCGTTTTGTATTTTCTTCCCTACTATCAGGGTTATCGCTTCAAAGCTTCTGACCAGATTCAGTTGGGGTACATGATGTATGCTGCTAAAAAAGCTCATGAAGAGACTGGCAAACCACCTTTCTGGATACCGAATCTTTTCTCTGGGATGCCTGCGTACTTGGTGTATTATGTGCCGGAGGGGATTTACTTCTTCGCTCCTGCGCAGTGGGTAGAATGGCTTTTTCGGCACTATCCGCCCATGATATTTTTTGTGGGGGCGCTGGGTTTTTTTCTCTTTTTGCGGGTGGAAGGGGTCGCTTGGACATGGGCATTAGCGGGAGCGGTGGGGTTTGTTCTGACGAGCTACTACACCAACATGATCGTCGCAGCTCACTGGGGAAAAAGTAATGTGCTCTTTTCGGTGCCGTATGTATTAGCGGGGATGGGGCTTTTACGACGCTCGCAGTGGTTGTGGGGCGTCTTACTGAGCCTACTGGGATGGGCGGGCATCGTAGGCGGTAATCATCCCCAAATGGCTTATTATGCACTCCTCCTTATAGCTGGATACGGGCTTTTCTGGATAATGGAGGCTTGGCAAGCCCGTCAGTGGCGTACCCTCGCCCTTCAACTGGGACTTTTTATCGCTACTGCTGGGTTAGGGGCTTTATCTCAGATAAGTAGCCTCTTGCCTTACTATGAGTATGGGCAATACTCCATCCGCGGCGGGAGCGAGTTAGAGCGTGATATTCAGCGCGACCCTTCCCTCAAATCTGGCTTAGATAAAGAGTATGCCCAAAGCTACTCTGCCAGCCGCGCAGAGCTTTGGACGGTGATAATCCCTGACTTTGTAGGAGGGACTTCGCAAGAAGACCTGCTGAAACGAATAGGACGCAGTTCTGCTCTGGTGGAAGCCCTTCGCGAACGGGGTATTAGCGATGTAGGTTTTTTACGAGCAGTGCCTACCTACTGGGGCGGTTCGCCATTCTCGGCAGGGTCATTTTATGTGAGTGTTATAGCTTTCTTTCTCATGGTGCTGGGCTGGACCTACGGCATGCAAAAGCTTGATTGGGTCTTAGCATATGTAGGCTGGATCGTATTGCAGTTAGCGCTGGGAAGCTACGGATATAGCCTATGGGCAACGCCCTTTCTGCTGCTTCTACCGGTACTGGCATGCTATGCAGCTCGCCTCCAGAAGTCCCTATGGCTGCGTTCTGCGGTTGCCACCGCAGTATTTCTCGGAGGATGGGGGCTTATCAGTCTAATAGATGATTCACCTGAGGAGGCCTACAAGCTTACCGACTGGGCGTTGGAATATTTGCCTTTCTACAACAAGTTCCGCGCCCCCTCTACATGGCTGGTGCTCGTGGGTTTTTTGCTGCCATGGCTTGGGATTCGGGGGGTACAGCGGTTTCTTGCCGAGCCTCGCCGAGAAAATCTCTTCATAGCACTTGCTATTAGTCTTGGTATAGTTTTGCTATTAGGGGTGGGG
>CAZZMF010000283.1:0-2305 GCA_964655255.1 uncultured Sphingobacteriaceae bacterium | reverse complement strand
GCCTGGGGGAATAACACGCCGCTCCCATTCTGTCACAGAACAGCTGCAGGTTGGCTTTATCTCCTGTATTTGGAGGGGGACTTTGCCTTCGTTGATGAGAGTGAAGCGGGCTTTGACGACGGTGCCCTGGGCTACCCGCCCGAAGTTATGTTCCTGAGGCTGCACGCGAAGCCGCGGGGCTTGCGCCCAACCCCATGCAAGCATACCTACTATCATGAACCGAATCATCATGCCGCTCACAGCATGCAAATATCATGCACAGGCGGGAAGTGTAAAACTAAACACACTGCCTTTGCCGGGTTGGCTACGGACAGTGATGCGCTCCCCATGGGCTTCTATAAGCTCTTTGACGATAGAGAGCCCTAAGCCTGTACCGCCACTTCGGCGAGAACGACTTTTATCCACCCGGTAAAACCGATCAAAAATGCGCGGTAAGTGTTCCTCTGGAATGCCGATCCCTTCATCCTGTATAGAAATCATGACACGGTTTTTGTCGGATGTGAGTTCCCACGTGACAGTGATGCTGCGCCCCTCTGGACTGTACTGGATGGCGTTTTCCAGGAGATTTTTGAAGACTTTGCGCAAGGCGAAAGGGTCTGCTTCTACACACAGGTCGCGTACGTCCAGAGCAGGCTGGCGCAGGGTAATATTTTTTTTGCGAGCCAGCGGCTCTAACTCCGACCAGACTTCCTCCAGCAAAGGATAGAGCAGGGTTGCTTCGGGTTGAATGAGCCAGCCGCCGCTTTCTATTTGCGCCAGCAGAAGAATATCCTGCACTAAGGTGTCCATGCGATGGATTTGAGCAAGGGCTTTTTCTAAAAAAGTAGGGGCGACCTTTTCATCTCGCCAAGCCCCTTGTGCCAGCGTATCCAAGTAGCCCAGCAAAATATTGAGGGGAGTTTTGAGTTCGTGAGATACTTCCGCAAGAAAAGCCTGCTGAGTCCGAGCGAACTCTTCATATTGTTTTGTGCGATGAAGGAGGGCTTTGAGGGCACTCTCCCAGGCATCTGTAGCAAGAAGGCTCTGCAAAGTTCTCTCCATATGGCGCCGCTGTCGCCACTGGTATATGCCCCATGCTATACTTCCCACAGTAAGCAAGCTCAAGCCCCCGAAGAGCCATCCCATCAAAGCCGGCTCAGAAGCTCTTTCTTTTTCGCCTCAAACTCCTCTTCAGTGAGGATGCCGGCGCTCTTGAGGTCAGCCAACTCTCGAAGGGTCTGCAGGATTTGTGCCCGCTCTTCGGAAGAAGCTTTTTGCGCAGACGGCTGACTCTGCTGCATTTGCTGAGCCATTTGCATACCGAGGCTCAGTTCTAACGCTGACCGTGCCAGTCCTGCCCCGCCGCCGTCCCCAGACTCCATCGCCTGCCCCGCTTGAAACTGCAGAAACTTATTCATGTCCTGCACCTCCTGAGATAGCCCCACTTTACGGCGCAGGCGACGCAGTTCCATGTCCTGTTCTACGAGCTGCTTCTGTATTTCTTCGGGGAGCGTTACGCTCTCCACGAGAAAGCGCGTGAGTTCTACACCTACCCTTTGAAACTCTGGCTGCAGGAGTGGAAGGAGCGTATCCCCGAGTTGATTAGCTTGGGCGTTGATCTCGGCGATGGAGCGCCCCGAACGCTTCAAGGCATGGGAGAAATGCGTGACGACAAGGCTGCGAAACCCACCATCCAGAAACTCCTCCACCGTCACAACTGGATCTGTCCCCGCAAACTCCTTGAAGAAAGTCGCTGCATCACGCACCCGCATCCCAAAAGTCCCAAAAGCCCGCAGGGGTACAAGGCTCAGCTCGGGATCTTCTACCATGACAGGCTGTTGAGTGCCCCAGCGCAAGTTTTGAAACTCTCGCGTGCTGACGAAATACACATCTACTTTGAAAGGGGACTCAAAGCCATACTTCCACCCACGCAGGTTTGTGAGAATAGGCATATTCCGTGTGGTGAGCTCATACCGCCCGGGCGGATACACATCAGCGATTTTACCTTCATTCACTAAGATGGCAACTTGCGACTCGCGGACGGTCAGTTGCGCGCCCATTTTGATTTCGCGGTCTTCGTCGGGAAACTTCCAAATGATTGTATTGCGAGTCTCATCCACCCACTCAATAATGTCTATGAACTGCCGCCGCAGGAAGGAGAGTACCATGCCTCAAAGATACGGGTTATGGGAGAAGGAGAACTTTTTGCCCGCCTTCTGGGGTCTGGACGACGTATAAGCCAGCGGGGAGCATATGCTGGGCCATTTCTCCGGGGAGGAGGTATCCGCGAGCGTAGAGCCGCCCCAGCAAGTCATAGATAGCATAT
>CAZZMF010000282.1:0-2313 GCA_964655255.1 uncultured Sphingobacteriaceae bacterium | reverse complement strand
GTGTAGTTTCCGATGCGGGTACGCCGGAGAGCGCCCAGGTAGGCGCCCCACCCTGTCGCCTCACCAATATCGCGCGCTAAGCTGCGAATATAGACGCCCTTCCCGCATTCTATCCTCAGAAGCCAACGATAGGGGGGGTCGTACAGTATTTCCTCTATGGCAAAAATATCCACAAGCCGAGGTTTGAGTTCTACATTCATCCCTTGGCGAGCGAGGCGATAGGCGCGCTTGCCACCGACTTTGATAGCAGAGAATGCCGGGGGACGCTGCTCTATCCGCCCCGTGAATGCTCTAAGTAGCCTTTGCCGCTCCACAAGCGGAAGAAAAGTCGGATTGCCAACAGGCTCAGGAGGATATTCGGCATCGTCGGACGCCGTGCGAAAACCTAAAACTATCAAGGCGTAGTACTCTTTTCGCTGAACTTGTAAATGCTCTATTTCTCGTGTGCGGCGTCCCGTAGCGACAAGCACTAAGCCCGTGGCAAGGGGATCAAGGGTGCCAGCATGTCCGGCTTTCGCCACGCCAAAATACCGTTTGACCCACTTCACCACTCTAAAAGAACTCCACCCGTACGGCTTATCTACGAGGATAAGCTCATCCATAGCAGTACAACCATGCCGAGCGCTATGCGATACACCCCAAAAGGCAATAATCCGTATCGTTGCCACAGCGAGAGCAAGAATCGCATCGCCAAAAGCGCCACCACAAATGAAACGCCTATCCCCATAGCCAACATGGGAAGGTTATCGGTGCTCAGAGCCACGGGGCTTTTGTAGAGCTTGTAGAGAGAAGCAGCGCCAAGGGTAGGTACCGCCAAAAGAAAAGAGAACTCCGCCGCTTCTACTTTATTCAGACCCATCCAGCGGGCACCGAAAAGCGCCGCAGCCGCTCGGGAAATACCAGGTATCAAGCTCACCGCCTGAACCGTACCGATTATCACAGCGCGCCATAGCGGCAGCTCTTCCGCAACCCTCTCTGAGCTTACAAACCATCGGTCCATCCCTATCAGAACCGCTCCCCCTATGATAAGATTCACTGCCACTACCATAGGAGAATCCAAGAGGCTCTCTATAAAGCTTTTCGCTAAAAAGCCTACGATAGCCGTGGGTAAGAATGCCGCCCCAATCAAGATATAAAGGCGCGGCTGCCACAGCCTTGAGTAGCTGTGCACTAATACCGCTAAAATAGCCCCCCCCTGGATGATGATTTCGTAATCCTGCACGAAAGGCTCCGCCGCCCGCCCCAGCCAAGCACTGAGCAAAATCATATGTCCTGTAGAAGAAACGGGCAAAAACTCCGTAATACCTTCTACAATAGCCAGAAGAAGGGCTTCCCACCATGTCATTTCTTCAAGATGGCGTAGATAAGGGTCATAAAGCCACCAACGATAAGCCACGGCGCCACATACAGCGCAAAGGAAAACTGCTTGCTATCCACAAACTCCCCAGGAAAGAGAAGCCCCACATAGCCCGCCAGTAAAATCGCTACCCCAATAAACAGCCATACATAGTTGCGACGCATGAACGGCATGTCCGGCGCAGACTTTGTAGAAGGTTCAGTTTTAGGTTTTTGAGCCACACTCATATTAGCTTCTCTAATGTTTGGTTCAGGAAACGGCGCATGGCAAGCCGGCTTGCCAAATAGCCCATCAACGCGCCAAAGATAGTGAGTCCGCCATATAGAGCCATTAGGCGCCAGTCTTGAAGAAGAAGATCTATCCCCAGCAAGTAGCGGTCAATCAATAGCAGCATAATATGCAGCAAGAGGATAGAAGAAATGGCACCAACGAGCCCTTGAAAGAGTCCGACCATTAGAAATGGGCGTTGAATGAAACTGCGTGTAGCGCCGAGGAGTTCCATCGTGCGAATCTCCAAGCGGCGGGCAAAAATAGCCAAACGCACGGTATTGAATATCAAGAGAAAGGCAACGGCTGCCATGAGCCCCCCAATAAAAAGCCCCACCCAACGGATCGTCGCTGCGCGCTTCTCTAAAACTTCTAATAGACGCCGAGGGTAGTCAATCTCTTTTACATTTTCCCACTCCAATACGCGCTGGGAGAAGATCAGCACGCTGTCAGAAGAAACCTTTTCGCCATGAAAAATAACTCTAAAAGTCGGAGGGAAGGGGTTGAGGCCTTCCATTGCACGGACAAACTCCTCACCGGCGAGTTGTCGGAAGCCTTCCATGGCTTCTTCTGGCGAGACAAACTGCGCTTCTCGGACGAGGGGCTGGGTACGCAGCCATAAAAGCATCTCTTCGACCTTTTCTGGAGCGATTGGTCCGTACAGGTGGATGCGATACTCTAGTCCGCTG
>CAZZMF010000281.1:0-2334 GCA_964655255.1 uncultured Sphingobacteriaceae bacterium | reverse complement strand
GCACTACTCTGGGGCTGCGACCCCTACCGTAAGCTCGCCCGCAGCAAAAATCTCGCCGATCGCGACTCCGCAGCTTTTGGCTACTTCAGAAGAAAGCAGTACGAGTCGGCGTCGCAGCTTATGGAAGAGCTCGTCGGGCTGTACCGCGGCAATATCCGCGCCGCCGAGGTTTTGTATCACTTAGCGCTGGCACGCATGTATATGAAGGACTATTACGCCGCAGAAAGGTACTTTGGGCAGCTTGTAGATGAATATCCCCTCAGCCCGCGCGCCGAAGAAGCCCTTTTCATGCAGGCAAAAATGAACTACACCCTCTCAGCAGACTATGACTTTGACCAAAAGGAAACTAAACGCGCCATAGACAAGCTCCAAGTCTATCTCACCCTTTATCCCAACGGGCGCTTCGCCGAGGAGGCTGAAAACATGCTCGCCGAAATGGAGCGCAAACTGGAACTCAAAGCCTTTCATACCGCAGAGACTTTCTATCGGATAGGGCGCTATCGGGCAGCCGTCGTGCTGTATGGGGATTTCTTGACTTATGCCACCCAAGCCGATCTCCGAGAAGAAGCCGCCTTCAAACGCGCCATGGCGGCTTTTTTGATGGCAGAACAAAGCATCCAAGAAAAGCAGCTCCCCCGCTTCTCAGAAGCTGAAGGCTTTTATCGTACCTTTGTCAAAGAGTACCCGAATAGCCGATTCCTTCCTACCTTACAGACGCAATATGAGCACACGCAGAGAACATTACAAGTCCCTCGCGGAACAGCTGCAAGTGCCTCAGGAGATTGAACCTGTCCCTATCAAGGAGCTTCTGAGGCGTTCGTCTCAAAATAACATCTATGAAGTCGTCTCTGACATGAGCCGACGCGCAGAAAACATTTTGTCAGAACTGACGGAGGAACTGCGAGCTAAGCTACAAGAAATCACCGCCCAAGAAGAAGCGATGCAGCGCGGGGATACAGAGGCTCAGCAGCAGCTCCAAATAGAACTGCGTCAGTGGGTAGAACTGTATCGCTCCTTACCGAAGCCCACCCTGATAGCGCTGTGGGAGAAGCTCCACGAGCCGCCCGTATCGCAATAAAGTGCCGCACATTCTCTTAGGCGTAACGGGCAGTATTGCTGCCTATAAGGCGCCTTATATTGTCCGAGCTTTACAAAAAGCTGGTTATACTGTCACTGTCATCCTCACTCGTGCGGCGAGAGAGTTTGTTTCGCCTTTGACTTTGGAGACCCTCGCAAGGGGTGGCGTGCTCGCAGACCTTTGGAGCACGAAAGGAAGCGGCACCACCCCCGGGGAATGGACCCAACACATCGCCCTCGCACAAAAAGCAGATATACTCTTGATAGCCCCCGCTACCGCACACACCATCGCCAAACTCGCCAATGGATCATGTGACGACCTTCTGTCAGCAATATTTTTAGCGACTCGTAAGCCTGTCCTCATCGCCCCCGCCATGGAAGGCAATATGTACCGCCACCCCATCACCCAAAAGAACCTCGCCACTTTGCAAAAGCTCCCTTGGGTATCTATTATCCCGCCGGGGCGCGGCTTTCTTGCCAGCGGAGCGCATGACATAGGGCGCTTAGCTTCCATAAGACGCATCTTACTGGCAGTGGAGCGTGCCGTCTCCCCCCCGCTTCTACAGGGTAAAAAAGTCCTGATTACGCTCGGCGCGACTCGGGAGCGCTGGGACGCCGTGCGCTTTCTCTCCAACTACTCCACAGGACGCATGGGACTTGCCCTTGCCGAAGCCGCCTACACCCTTGGCGCCGCAGAAGTTCATCTCCTGGCGGCTCATACAGAAGTGCCCCTCCCCAAAGGTGTATTCAGGATAACGCCAACCCCCACCGCCGCAGCGATGCTCGCAGCTTTCCAGCAAGTGTATTCAAACTATGACTGGCTTATTTTCGCCGCAGCGGTAAGTGACTATACTTTCCCTGAGAGCCTTCCCCACAAGGTGAAAAAAAGCCAAGAGGGACTCACCCTTAGCCTTGTACCCGCGCCGGATATTCTGAGTTGGGCAAGTCAGCATCGCCTACCCCATCAAGTGCTGATTGGCTTTGCGTTAGAGGAGATGGGGGAGGAAAAAGCCGCCCAAGATAAGCTTCTCCGCAAAGGCGCCGACTGGCTCGCCTTCAACGAAATCTCCCCACACACCGGCATGGGTACCCCCACAAACGCTATTACTCTCCTGAGCCGATGGGGGCACCGAAAAGAACTCGCCTTAGCTCCTAAGCCTCAAATCGCTCGCGAAATGCTTATCTTTATCGCTCATGAGATGGGTACTCAGCCTTAGCGTGCTGCTCGGACAGGAGCTTCTTCCTATTGTCAATATC
>CAZZMF010000280.1:0-2339 GCA_964655255.1 uncultured Sphingobacteriaceae bacterium | reverse complement strand
CCTTACAGGTATGGGGCTTTGGGAGATACGCACAAACTCCCTCGTCAGTCAAGCGCATCTCCTTCCTGATTTTCCTCATGCGCCTGTACGGCTGGCTAATCCCCTCTACGAAGAGCTGGCATATTTGCGCACTTCTCTGATAGGTAGCGGCTTGGAAGTGCTCCTGCATAATCGCAATCACGGGGCGACGGGCTTCTGGGCTTTTGAGTGGGGGCGGATCTACCATGCAGAAGGCGAAGAAGAACGGCTCGGCTTATGGGGTTGGGGGCGCCCCCCGCAGGTGATCCTCGGTCAAAAAGCTTATCCGCTGGAGTATCTCTTGGCAGTCGTGCGCGCGCTGCTCAAAAGAGCAGGCGTCCCCTTCACTGAAAAGCCCCTCACGCCCTCCGCGGTGTGGCGAGAAGGGGTCGCCTTATATGCAGGCGAGACTTATCTCGGTACGGTGGGGCATCTGTCAGAGCGCTTTCTCAAGCCTTTCCACCTCAAAGGGGAAATCATCGCTGCAGCTGAGCTCCACCCAGTGTTTTTGTCGGCGACGGTGCGACGAGTGCCGCACTTTGCCGGCATATCCTATCATCCCATCGTCGTAAAAGACCTTAGCCTCTATGTACCCGCCGGACTGCATTATGCGGAGCTGGTGGAGCGCCTGTATGGCATGCATCACCCTTATCTACGGCACATAGAGCCCTTTGACCACTACCAAGACCCCACGGGACAGCGCAGTTATGGCTTGCGCATGTACCTGCAGAGCGACCACACGCTCACCGAGGCAGAGATTCATGAGTTTTTGCGAAAAGCCATAGAGACGCTGGAAGCCGCCGGGGCTCGCGTTCGCAAAGCTGATACTGTATGAGAAACTTTGCTACTGAAAGCATTATCTTTGCCGCATGGAAATAACTCGGCTACACGACATCCTTACAGAACAGCTTCAAAAAGGGGGGCGCCCGGATGCCATCGCCGGCAAAAAAGGCGGGCAGTGGCGCACCTATAGCACCCAAGAAGTCGCTCGTATCGCAGATACCGTCAGCAGAGCTTTTCTCAAGCTGGGCATCCAAAAAGGCGACCGCATCGCCCTCGTCGCCCCCAATCGCCCCGAATGGAACTTCGTGGACTTAGGCGCAGTGCAGATCGGCGCTGTGGTAGTCCCCATGTATGCCAACTCCATAGCTAAAGACTACGAATACATCCTCCAGCACTCGGAGAGCCGAATCCTTTTCTGCTCGGGGGGCGAAGTCTGGCAAAAAGTCTCTTCTATCTTGCCGCAGTGCCCCAATCTGGAGCGCGTCTATGTCTTTGACCCTGAGCCGGGGGCGACCCCATGGGAGGAGTTTCTCAAACTCGGAGAAGGAGACTCCACCGACCTCACGCCCTACAAAACCGCCGTCCAACCCAACGATTGGGCAACTTTTCTCTACACTTCGGGCACCACAGGCGTCCCCAAAGGGGTCATCTTGACCCACCACAATATCGTCTCCAACGTGCTCACTGTGCGTTCGCTCAATCTTATCCCGCAAGGTGCTCAGGGCATCAAAGCCCTGAGTTTCCTTCCGCTCAACCACAGCTTTGAGCGCATGGTCTTCTACACTTATCTGGCGATGGGGATAGGGATATATTATGCTGAAAGCCTGGACACCATCCGCGACAACCTCCAAGAAGTCAAACCCCATGTCTTTACTTCGGTGCCGCGCCTCTTGGAGAAAGTCTATGAGCGGATTATGGCGACAGGACACTCCCTCACAGGGCTCAAACGCAAGCTCTTTTTCTGGGCGCTGGATCTGGTCAAGGACTATGACCCCGAGAAAACTTATCCTTTGGGCTATCGCCTCCAACTCAGCCTCGCTCGGGCGCTTATCTTCAAAAAGTGGAAGGAAGCCCTCGGCGGCAATGTACAACTCATCGTTACAGGCGCGGCTGCCCTGCCCAAGTACTTAGCCCATACCTTCTGGGGCGCCGGCATCGCTATCATGGAAGGCTATGGCTTGACCGAGACCTCCCCCGTGATCTCTGTCAATACTTTCGATGCGCACCGCTTAGGCAGTGTAGGCAAACCTATCCCAGGCGTAGAAGTGCGCATAGAGCCCTTAGAAGGCTACACCGCAGGCGAAGGCGAAATCGTCGTACGCGGACCCAACGTCATGGTCGGCTACTACAAAAACCCCGAAGCCACCGCCGAAGTCCTCAAAGACGGCTGGTTCTATACCGGCGATGTCGGTAAGCTGGATAAAGACGGCTTTTTGTACATTACCGACCGCAAAAAAGAACTCTTCAAAACCGCCGGCGGCAAGTATATTGCGCCTCAGCCGATTGAGTCCGCCCTCAAAAGCTCCCTCTATATCGAA
>CAZZMF010000279.1:0-2343 GCA_964655255.1 uncultured Sphingobacteriaceae bacterium | reverse complement strand
TCGCACCATACATCACCGGTGCCGTTATCCCTATAGACGGCGCAGAACGCCTACAAGGCGCGATGTTCAACTACCTTGCTCAGATAGCCGACCGAGAAGTTCTAAAGCAGGCATTTGAGCGAATGCGACAAGCTGTACGCCCTGCTCAAAGCAGTGAGTAGCATTCTGTATAAAAGTAGCGTAGCTAAGGGGGGCTACCGAAGTAGCATGTTTATTCTATTGTGCAGTCTTGTGGGTATATGGGCGGGGTGGAGCGGCGGCGCCTTCGGCGCCGCCGCTCCACCCCACCTAATCCATTCTCTGCCAGTATTTTGTTCTTTCCCCTAAGGCTGCATAATAAAAAGCCAAATGGGAGACTTTGGTATGAGAAAGAAGAGAGAAACTATGACAAAAGTACGGCAGGGTTGGAGTTGATTCTATCAGAATAAGCTCGCCTGCTCGGGTGCTTTTATTACATCCCCTTTGAGGTAAAAGTTTTCGGTAAGCCTTTTATGCGACATCTCATCAGGTGAGATGATAAATAAGAACTCTCTATTCTCCAAGTGAGATACCTTTCCTACTTTTTCTCCCCGAGGATTGTATATGCCGATTTGGGCTCCGATATACCTTCTATGAGAATGGGATAAAACTATTGTAGGTCCTCGCCGCTCACAAATACGAAGAATCTCCTCTGGTGTAAAATACCCCTCATCGCTAAACGAAAGAACGATATACTTAGCGCGAATCTCCTGAATAAGATGAGTAAGGGCGCGGGGAGCCTCCCGCCGTGAGTTGAAGGCACTGCGTTTTTCTCTGACATCTTTTCGCTTGACGGCTGTACCATATACTGGCGGATTATCAAATAGCACAAGAGTCTCCCAGATATGATAGTTCCCAGCGTAAGAGTGCTGATTGTACGGAGGATCTACATAAGCAATATCTGCTTCTATTTGCGAGACCCATGACAGAGCATCACCTAAAATAGCTTTTCCTTTGCCATGCAAAAGGGGAGGATATTCTAACCGAAGGTTATTGTAAGAGCGAGGTGCCCACTCCTTGAGGTATGCCATTTGAAGCCCTGTCGTAGAGTCCACCTTATCCGCAGCGATTATCAGGGCCGTCATCAAAATAGCCCGCAGCGTCTCGTCCGAAAATGTATCTATCGCCTTTCGTATCGCTTCTATGCGGGCAGTATTATGAGGTTGAAAGAAACGAGACTGATAGGCGTATCGGTGCGTAAACCATCCCGCCTCACCAGGCAGTACATTGAGTTCTTGAATAATCGGGATTACCTTCTCAGGAGGATATGCTTCTCTATCTGCTTCAATCAGTGCCTTTGCCAGCACGTATGAAAACGTCAAATAGTCCCCAGCTATTACGAAATATCCCTCTGCTTTTAGCGCATGCCCTACCCGACAACTACCAGCAAAAGGCTCTATAATTCGCACTTGCGCTTTGTCCAATCTGCAAAGCTCTTCGTCAAGGCTTACTATTTTCCTTATGGTGTCGCGAATCCATGGAATCAGCGCTCGCTTGGAATCTATATACCTTAGATTCACAAAAGCCACCTAAGCCAGTCCGTCAATAATCCTTTATATTGCTCAGCCGTGCATACCATCTGGAACTTGTATGAAGGAAAGCGGCTGGACAGAATGTGAGCATGAACCCCAAAAGCAGGATGGTATTTATTCTTATAACGGACATAAGCGCTATTAGCCGTTAGCAGGAGGTTTGTTTCTGGGGAGAAAAGGCTAATGTTTAGATACTCCATATTCTGAAAAGCAAAACGCTCATGGGCATTTCCATCTATGGTACTGGTGGACTTAGCTGACCTTATCTCAACTAAATAGCGCGAGCGTATGTCAGTCGCGGCTCCGTCTCATAGTCGGCGATGCTGTGGCTCACATCGTCAATCATATCCTGTACCTCAGATGGGAGCATGAAGCAAATATAAAGCACACTGATGACAGTGGCACTCTTTATTAGTCGGGGCTTATCTTTGTCGTATGTCTGCTCCTGTTGTCCAACGCTTCGCGGGAAAGGCTGAGGCTGAGCCGTACCGTTCGCAGTATCCGATACGCATCGTCACGGCGGCGTCCCTTTTTGATGGGCATGATGCCGCTATCAATCTCATGCGCCGGCTCATGCAAGCCACCGGTGCGGAGGTCATTCACTTAGGACACAACCGCAGCGCCGCAGAAATCGTAATAGCTGCTATACAGGAAGATACCCAAGCGGTTGCCTTGACCTCCTATCAGGGCGGGCACATGGAGTTTTTCACTTACATCCGACAGTTGCTGGATGAAGCGGGGTATAGGCACATGCGCATATTTGGTGGGGGAGGGGGGACTATCCTCCCTGAGG
>CAZZMF010000278.1:0-2344 GCA_964655255.1 uncultured Sphingobacteriaceae bacterium | reverse complement strand
GGCACGATCTGACATTGATTTATCGGAAGCACCTGGGCAAACTCCCCGCGAGGATGAAATCCCAGCGTTAGGTTACCTTGGGCATCCCGTCCGAAGGCGTATTCGGCTTTATTGCGATAATGCCAAACCTGCGGAGAGGGGACAACTGGCGGTACTTCTACAGCTATATGCCCGATGTGATGCAGGGCTTGTTCTACAAAGCGGCGCTTATGGTGGAGTTGATGAGCATAAGTCATCATTTGCCAGCGACATCCACCACACCGTCCGAAGTCTGTACAAGCTGGCTCAGTCCGGTGCGGCGAAGTCGCATGCCATGAGACCGCTGCCCCGTACCAAAGCTGCTTTTTGCGATGGATAACTTCTACATCTACGACTTCCTCTTCTATGACAAAGGGCACCAAGACGGCTGGAGTATCCGCTGGTCGCAGTACCCCATAGCCATCTACTGCTACATCAACTACGGTTTGTTTCACCAGCTTGAAGGTGGGCACGATACTGGGCTATCTTTTTTTCCATCCAGTCCATGGGGAAAAATACTTCCCAGAAGCGCTGGAGAGCGGCTTCTCCACTTTCCCGAATCTTTTTTACATACCCAGCGAAGGCATCCAGTCCAGCCTCCACAGTGGTGAACTCTCCCTTGAGTGCTCGCTGGAGGTATTCCATGAAGATTTTCTCCACGGGGGTAGCTGTCCGACTGCGCCGCATTTGACGATAAGCATGCCGAAACGCTCGCCTCAATAGCACTGGATCCCCACTTTGCGCCGCCGTCAGCAAACGCACGATGAGCGCCGCAATCAGCAAATCCTTCCGCCGCATTTCCAACGCTCCCTCCTCTACCCGAGTGAGAATCTCAAAAGTCTCATGTACCCGTCCCGCAGCATATAGGTTGAACGCCAATAGGTAATAGCTATGTATCCCATACGCAGGCGAGGAACGGAGGTAAGTCTTTTCCAGCCGGTGCAGATAATCAGGATACGCCGCAGCGATACGCTCGCTGTCCCCCTCCACAAAAGCCAGATTGAGCTCGTTGAAAATGAGGAGCCGCTCTTTTTGAAGAGCCATGTACCGACTGGTAGGATTGAGCTTCCGGAGTTTCTCTAATACACTGCGGGCTTCGGTGTATGCACCCCGTTCGGTCAGTCCAGCAAGGAGATTATTTAGCGCCAGCAAATAGCGGGATTGAAGGTATTGGAGCTTCTTAGGCTTCTGCTCCAGCTTATAGGTAAGCAAGCGGGTCAGTTGAAGATACTTCTCATGGTCGCCGTACAAGCGTGCTCGGATAGCTTGCCCCGTATCGTACAGGAAATGTAGAGTAAGCGGATCCGAAGGCTCTGGCGCCCGAATCCCTAACTGTTCCACATACTGGTCAATCAGCATGAGCTTTTCCCGAGGTTGGGATTCGCCTTCTTCTATGATGACTTCTGCATACAAAGCTGCCGCATACCACAGCTTGTGAGTCCGTTCCATGTAGTTCAATACCCGCTCTGTGTATCGGAAAAGGTCTTCTGCCCGCACGCCTCGCCCGCGGATTAGATTCATTCCCCAGAGCTGCTTGAGCATCTCTATCGCCTGATAGGCATAGGCGAACTTCTCCTCCTGAAGCGCTTGATTGTAAATACGCAGAAGCATTCGGGGTAGCGTTGCCAGCATCCCCTTGTAGAGGAGAAACTCCACGCGGCGCAGGCTTTTGGCTAAGCGATGTTCGGGGGAGTTGGACTCATAATAGAAAGTCAGCGCCTCTAAGAGCCGTTCGTTGAGGTGTTTGACGAGGGTCTCGAGCTTGGGCTCTTCTTTTTTGAGCTGACTGCGGACTTTTTTGAGGGGAATGCCCTTCCGACGCTGGGCACGCAGCCGATCAAAAAGCTCCATGTAAATCTTATCCCCCCCATGAAAGCCAGAAAACCTTTTGAAGTACCGCATTTCAGGGGGATCCATGCGGCTAATGAGCTGATAAGCAAACTTGATGCTGTAGAGATTGAGCATGCCCGAAGGTAGCAAAATCCTAAAATCTTCATCCAATCCCGCTCTGCCTAAGCCGCTCTCTGTGAGGGGCCGTGTTGTTATACCGAAGCTGTGTAGTTGCTTTCCTTTTTGGGCTTCTTTGGTTCCGTGCATAAGCTATCTGAAAATAGCCCCATGCATGCCGGTACTTTGTGCTCACTCCAAAGCCTTCTATTTGCTTTTCTATCGTACAGGCTTGTGCAAGGAATATACCAAAGTGGTGCATTACTTTGCCTTTTGAGGGGGTGGGCGGCGGCGCCGAAGGCGCCGCCGCCCACCCCCGATAGCCTATCTAAATCGGTGAAGCGTAAAAAGTGAAGCAAACGCCGGACTTAGGTCATAA
>CAZZMF010000277.1:0-2364 GCA_964655255.1 uncultured Sphingobacteriaceae bacterium | reverse complement strand
GGCTTGAGGGAGCGCATCGTAGCCGCCTGCTATGGCAGTGGCGAGGAAACTCGGGTGTTTTATCTGCTTTGTGATGACTCCCTTGCCTTAGGCGATGCGCTGGCACGAGCACAGGCAGATTGGGTATGGGTAACCCACCCCGCTCAGGTGGCAGGATATCCTGAAGCTAAGCTTTACGTGTATCGCCCTGCCACACCCGAGGGGTGGCTGATACATTTTCGGAGATTAGGGGAGATATACGATAATCAGCGGCTTATCTCCTTAGCGGACAGCTTCCTTGCGCTGCTGCGGCAGTATGATGAGCATCTCAAGGACACGCGCCGCTTGCGGGTAGCCGTACTTCTCAAAGACGCTCCTGCTGCTGTACTGACCAAGCATCATCCGCTATCGGCACTGATTGAGCGTGCAGGGGGGAGCATACCTTACACATCGCCAGAAAATGTACCCTACGCTGTACTTCCTGCCGAGAGTCTGGCGGCTGCCCTGCCCGAAGTCATTCTTGTTCCCGAAGGCGCCCAGGATGCTATCAACGCCTTTCTCCAGCAATACCCTGACATATACAGCAGCCCTGCCATCCAGTATAAGCGTATCTTTTCGGTGCCGGTGGAGATGTTAGATCAGCCGTATGCCGACCCGCTCAATACCCTCTACACTTTGCTGCATGTGCTCCACCCGGAGATAGCGAAGGGTGTATTGGCTTCGCCTTCGTAGCGGTTATGAGGGGCGAAAATGTTGAATAGCTTGTGCGTCTGCTACTGATATATCCGCATCAACTTTTTCCGTTGGAGACCCTCCCCCGATGGACGCAGCATATCTGGTTAGTAGAAGAGCCGCTCTTTTTTCATGACCCTATTCATGCGCCAGCTTTCCATCGTCAGAAGCTCATCCTTCATCGGGCGAGCATGCGACATTATGCTGAGCACCTTATCGCCGCAGGGTACAAAGTCCAATACTGGGAATACGACAGGCTAAGTCAAAACGGCGCAGCGGGTGCGGCGGCTGTGCTTATGACATACGCAGCCCGCGAAGGGGCAAAAGGCATATACGTCTACGAGCCCGTAGATTACCTACTGGAGCGGCGCCTGCGGCGGACAGCCCAGCAAAAAGGGCTCTCTCTGACTTTCCTGGATACGCCGGCTTTCCTCACGACACGAGCACAAAATGCCGCTTTCCTCTCCCAGCATAAGCGCTACCATCAGACGAGCTATTACATCTGGCAGCGTAAAAGGCTTCATATCCTCCTCACTGACGCCGGCGAACCTATAGGCGGGCGTTGGACTTACGATGTGGACAATCGTAAGCGCCTTCCGCCAAAGCATCGCGCACCTGCCATATCTTTTCCTGCTGCGGATGCATATGTGCAAGAGGCTGCCGAGTATGTGCGAAAGAAGTTTCCGCAGGCATGGGGCGCCGAAGGACCTTGGTGGCTGCCGATTACCCATGAAGCGGCGGCGCAGTGGTTAGATAACTTTCTACAAGAAAGACTGGCGCTTTTCGGTCCGTATGAGGATGCCTTTGAGCCCGAAGAACCCTTTCTGTATCACAGCGTCCTGTCGCCCCTTCTGAATATCGGTTTGCTTACCCCAGCACAAGTCGTCCAGCGCACCCTACAGTATGCCCAGACCCATGAAGTCCCAATAGCCTCGCTGGAGGGATTCATACGGCAAGTGATTGGCTGGCGAGAATATATACGCATGGTATATGACACCGCCGGCACCCTTTTACGCAAGTCTAATCACTGGCGGCATGAGAGGGATTTCCCCTCGGGGTGGGAGGAGGCGCAGACTGGGTGCCTTCCCATAGACACAACGCTGCGACGGCTGTACCGATGGGGCTACACCCATCACATAGAACGGCTCATGGTGTTAGGGAGCTTTCTATTCTTGAATGAAGTGCATCCCCACAAAGTGTATCAGTTTTTCATGCGGAGTTATGTGGATGCCTATGATTGGGTGATGGTTCCCAACGTCTATGGAATGAGTCAGCATGCTTCACCTTTGATTACGACGAAGCCGTACTTCTGTGGGAGTCGGTACCTTTTGAGTATGAGCCATTATCCGCGTGGTGAATGGGCAGAGCGATGGGATCAGCTTTTTTGGGACTGGGTCGCCCGACATCGGGAAGCCCTATCTCGGTATCCGCGACTTTTGCCTTTGCTGCGCAGTCCCAAGCTCCGCTCTCTGCCGGGGAATCAAACCCAGAACGCTCCCTGATAGCATTAGAAGACTACTCAGGGAGGGTGACCGACCCCTGAGCCCATCGCCAGCACTTTTTTAGTGCCTGAAACCCCTATTTGCTTTTCTATTGCGTAGCCTTGGCGGAGTACAGGGGGCGGGGCGGCGCCTTCGGCGCCGCCCCGCCCCC
>CAZZMF010000276.1:0-2405 GCA_964655255.1 uncultured Sphingobacteriaceae bacterium | reverse complement strand
CAACGTCTCCTCCAACTCTGCGCCTCCCCACTACTATGTAGCCTTCCAGCGACAGGGCAATAGCGGCGGAGAGATCTTCTGGGCAGCGGCGGATACAGCGTATTACTTGATTCAAGGGCAGCATTATGCACGAACCTCTTCCCCGCGTCTCCTCATCAGCCGGGCTATCCTGAATGCTTCTGGCATTTCTGGACGCAATACTCTGGAAAGTCAGCCGCTCTCGCAGCTCCAGCTCAGTGGCATCGCCATAGAACCAAGAACAATCGGAATGGGCGCACCAAGCCCTTATATTTATTTATCAGGTAATCTGAGCGGCAGTGCTTTGACGCTCTATCGGGGCCCTGTCAGTAGTAATAATCTTTTCGTCTCTTTACCGGGGGCGACCCTCAATAACCAGCCTAATAGTTTCGTGCTTGGTCTGCAGTGGATGGGGTCCAGTTGGGCGTACCGCGGCTATAAGCGTATATTTTCTCTCTCTACGCAGCCTGCTCAACATGAGGTGATATGTGGGGGCCTGGGGCGGCATCCCAGCCTGCCGCAGCTTTATCTGTACGGCTGGAGTCGCGATAGTCTGCTTGTGGAGCCGCGCTGGGCGGATGGAAGCGCTGATACCGTGCGCCCAAGTACTGATGCTTCATTCCCCCCTCGCCTCTGGATAGGACGATTGGACATCTATCGGTTAGAGCTGGATGTTGGAGTGAGTATTTCACCGAGTTCCCTCTGTGCGCCCGCCAGTATGGCTTCCCTTCCACAGCGGATTACGGGGACGTGGGATGCGTCTACGGACCGCATGTTGGTATGGCTGCCCGAAATCCCCACCCGCCGCTACCAGGCTAAGCACAGTTGGGCAGCTATTGTCGCCAATCCGCTGGGAGCCCCTACCAGCTTTCAGGAGGGCAGTGCCAGTGGTTCTTTTTCCCTTCTGCTGCCGGGACGCATGCCCCCGGGACGATACTTTCTCGCGCTGCGCAGTCCAGTGCTGGGTAATCGCTTCGCTGACATAGGCGATACGATGTGGATCAGCATATCCGGGACTACTGTACCGAACCTCCAGCGCGCCGGGGCGCTGCGCTGGCACCGCATGGTCGTGCGCTTCGCCGGCGGACCGAATACTCTTCCCGCAGCTTCTGAAGCTACACAACCCTTCTACCGAAAAGAGCGCCGCTTCAATCAGATCAATAGCCTCGTCTATCATCCATGGGAGGGGCAGGCAGGTGGACGGGAGTATATCTATCTGCTGGAATGGGCTGGAAGTAATACCTATCACCTCTACCGGCTGGATTTAGCGACTGGCTTCATTACCCCTCTGCGTAGCTGGAATGCAGCTATCAGCGACCCTGGCTATCGAGGCTCCTCGCTCCTGTATGATCCGGTGCGCCAGGTACTCTGGAGTCATGGCGGAGGTCAGACTTTCTGGCGACTTGATTCTACCGACTCGGCGAAAGACGACACGCTTACTCTCTACGCAGCCGGAGCGTCCTTCGCCGCCGGCGGCGTTTCCAGTGTAGGGTATCCCCTACGTACATCCCAACTCTGGATGAGCAACCCTACCTCGTTCACCTGGACACAGAAGGGCGATCTGGTAGGCTTTGTACGGCATCGTACCGGACTTTCGGCGTACCGGTGGGTGCTGGTTCGGGTCGCCCCCGAGCAGGATAGTACCTTCATCGTCGCTGGCGGGGGCAATGACGATTGCCCCACCTCCAACGGTAGTACCCTTGCAGGCAATACGACTTCTCCGGGCTTCTCTACTATTACCAGTGATGGGGATACACTGTATTGGGTACAGTCGGTCGGCTCGCCCTGTGCTGCTCAACCGCGCCTTTTGTGGAAAGCTTGGCCCACCGATCCCCAGCGCCGCTCCTATCAAGTGCAGGTCATAGATACTTTGGACCCTACGAATGTTAGCACCTATTCAGCGCCTACCTTCAGTCGGGTGCCCGAACGGGGACTTTATCTTGCCGCCACTCGCGGAACAAATCATTTCCTTCTCTGGTATAATCTGGCGACCAAAACGCGCGATACCCTGCTCGCCTGCCTGGAAGGCCCTTGCTGTGAATATGACCTGAGCGATTATGTCCAAATGAACGAACTGCCAGTGCCGTATGTGGTATTGCGGAGTGGGGCGGTAGTCTTCAGAGCTGCGAGCAGAGAACTTCGTATTGCCCTCCCTGTATTGCTACCGGGGCAGCATGATACCCTCCGCGCAGAAGCGACCATCCAGAATGTAACTTACGCCACAAGTGGAAGCAGCTATAGTCAGGATACGCTCTATCTGGCATCGCCGCCAGACTCTATCCGATTAGAACTTGGAACCTGTTTCTCCACAGGTAAAAGCTTCTGGTATGGGAAATATCCCTTCCCCTCAGTGTCTATACGCATCGTAGCGCCCGACACCGTGTGTG
>CAZZMF010000275.1:0-2416 GCA_964655255.1 uncultured Sphingobacteriaceae bacterium | reverse complement strand
GTCTCAACGATCTCCACGGTACGCAGTTCTACGCCTTCTTCTCTCAGGGCAAAGTCGTGCTTATAGTCGCTTTTGATAGTCACAGCGAGGGTCTCGCTGCGGTAGCCGATGAACTGTGCCACCAGCGTATAGCGTCCCGCTGGCAAGCGCAGCGCATAATAACCATAAGGATTCGTAACGACCCCTGTATGGCGCTCTATGACCAGGATTCGTGCTCCAGCGAGCGGCTCGCGGGTGCCTCCATCCCGGACGTACCCACTTATAGTGAAAGTCCCCTGAGCGAAAGCCGTCGCTATACAGAGCACCGCTAAATGGCGCATGTTCGCTATAACAAAAACTACAAGCTCAAAGGCAGTTTCCAGAGTTTCACGATTGTATGAGAAACTTACTTACCTTTGCTAAATGTGGCGTTTGCTGCTCATGGGGGTATTTGCGCTGCCTGCGGCTGTCCGGCAGTGTGGTGAAGAGAAAGGCAAAAAATCTGCTCAAGCCAATGCAAAAGCTCCGATGGATACGCTAAGTATCTCTATCACCCGAACCGGCTGCTATGGGCGCTGCCCGATAGATAAGGTGGACCTGCTCCCTGATGGCACGGTGGAATACCATGGCAAGCGGTTTGTGTCCCGCCTCGGCATTTACCAGCGTCGTCTCTCTGAGAAAGAGCTGCAGGAGGTGCGACAGATGCTTAAGGAGGCGAAGTTTGAGGACTATCAGGACTTGTACGATAATCCGCACATTACGGATTTGCCTTCCATCATCATTAGCTATCAGTTAGGTGCGGTCAAAAAGCAAATCACCTGCCGTACCCAATGCCCGCCTGAGCTGCCCGAGAAGATAGAGAAGCTTCGTACCTACTTAGCTGAGCAGGGAGACTTCCAAATGGTCCAAGGACCGCCAAAAGACGATGATCAGGGGGACTAAGGTGATATTGAGCTGGCTGGTAGTGCTGGAGGGATGTGCGCTTTTTCGCGATCCGCGAGCGAGTTGTAATCATCCCCAGCATGAAGATTATGTACGCCAGCAGCAGGAGAAACGGTTGGCGAAGCAGACGCGCACCCGCGGAAAAAGCATCGGTAAGCGCGCCCGTCCTCTCCCTAAGAGCTGCCCAAACTCCTGAGCATACCTCGCAGGCTGCCTTTCAGGTAGGCGCCTGTGCAGCTTAGGTGCGATTCTCTCAAACTTGCGTAAGTAATCACCCTTACTTCTGCGTAGGATGCGTATTTTTGTCATGATGAGTTCTCCTTGCGCTCGGCTTGTAGGCCTCTTTTTTAGCTTAGTATGGGCACAGACGGCAGGCGTATGGTACTGGCATCACCATAGCTCAGCTGGCACAGCCTATCCCACAGAGGGATGGATAGGCAGCGGGGGGCAGCCTTTCCGAGCCATACCCGGTAAGGTCGTCGTCGTGGGCGACACCGCATATGTGCTGGGTACCGCTGCTCATCCAAGCAGTAATGATAAACTCCTCCTGCCAAACTCATCCGTAGAGTTGGAATCGCCAAATGGAAGCTCCGTTTCTGCCTATGTAGCTGCATATAGCCGTACGGACGGAGCCTTTCTTTGGGTGCTTCACTTGCGAGGGCAGAACGGCGCTAATACAGAAGTGCGGGGTATGGATATTGCGGTATCACCCGCTCACGAGGTGTATGTATTGCTAAATGCATTCCGACCACCTGGCCCCTCAACTGATATTCTGATAGGAAGGTTCAGAAAGGAGGGCTGGTCCTCATGGTCCGACCTGAGCTTTGCATATAACTCCATAGAGCGGTATCGCCAGAGTTTTATCATAGGTCTGTCCGCAGTGGGAACCAATCCGACGATATTGGGCGTGCAGCGTTTTGGGTGTGAACAAGGATCACCCCTAGATAACTGTGAAGGTTTTGAAGCAAACTTTTTCTCGCTTTTACTTCACGAAGGGCGGCTCTGGGCAAGCGGCACCGCAGTGATTTTACAGCAGGGACTTTCAGGGCGCAAACTAACCATAGCCCATCTCACTCTTGCGCTTAGCGCCATCTTAGGCTCTTTATGGAACCTAAGCCTTCCCTCACCCGACGATCCGGCACAGGCAGTTCTGGTGCGAATGAGAGCCAGTGACTTGATGGCTGATAGTGTGGCTGTGGTTCAGAGCGGTTCCTCTCTTCTCAATCCCCCTGACTGCTACGGGCGGGCGCTTTTTGCATACGGACCGGATACCGTGGGGTGGGTCGTAGCCCTGCGAGAAAGCGGTGCCAAGCGGTACAGGGTGGTGGGTGGAACTCCTACGCCTGTACCGAGTCAGCCTGCGCTGCGCGTCATCCTGGTGCGGGCTTCTACGATGGGGGCTCATTTGTCCTCTCTCACCTCTGCCCTCGCTAACTATGCCAACGTCTCCTCCAACTCTGCGCCTCCCCACTACTATGTAGCCTTCCAGCGACAG
>CAZZMF010000274.1:0-2427 GCA_964655255.1 uncultured Sphingobacteriaceae bacterium | reverse complement strand
GGGCTGGACCCAGACTTTGATGAACTGCGCCCCGCCAGTAAGTTTGTGCGGTCAGGCGCCCCCTTTCGCCAAGGAGAGGACTTCTACCTCAGCCTCGGTGAGCGTAGCCTCATAGGGCGCTTCATACGCAACCGCTTGGGCATCAGCGGTGAAGCCTACTGGCAAACGCTGGATGGTCTGCTGGACTTGCTGGTGCGTCATGGGCTCCTCTGCCGGCTTGAGAATCCCCACGCTTATCAGTTGGATGCGTCCTGCTTGATCTGGCGCCTGGGGAATGGAACGCCTCCACCGCCCGATCCGCTCTATACGCATCGAGCTTCTCATCTTAGCTCCTCTCCCGTCCCTCCACGCGTAAATCCATTTTTCCAGCGGTTTTATCAAGTATCGCCTGCCAGCCTTGCCGCCTTGGAAGCGCGTGAACACACTGCCCAAGTGGTGCAGCCAGGCGAAAGGGAGCGACGAGAGCGCCGTTTCCGCTGGGACGACCAAGACCCTACCAAGGTCGCAGAACTCGGGCGCCGGCTTCCTTACCTCATCTGCTCCCCTACCATGGAACTGGGGGTGGATATTGCGGATTTAGACTTGGTGCATTTGCGCAATGTGCCGCCTACCCCTGCCAACTACGCCCAGCGCAGTGGTCGCGCCGGACGCCAAGGACAGCCCGGGCTTATCATCACTTATTGCGGGGCTTTCAATAGCCATGATCAGTACTTTTTCCGTCGGCGTGTGGAGATGGTGGCTGGCTATGTGCGCCCACCCCGCCTCGACCTTGCTAATGAATCCTTGCTGCGTACCCACATTCACGCTTTGTGGTTGGCACAGGTGCGCCTTCCCCTCGGCAACTCCATAGAAAATGTAGTGGATACGGGTCGGGAGGGGCTGCCCCTGCGCGAGGAGGTTGCCAGCGCTATCCAGCTTAGCGAAGCGGTCCGCCAGCAGCTTTTGACCCGAGTCCGCCAGCTGCTGGCTACCGATGAAGGCATACTCGCCCCGACTGGTTGGTATAGTGAGCAGTGGATCGCCCAAGTGATAAACGAAGCGCCAGAGCGGTTTGACCGAGCCTTTGACCGCTGGCGCGAGTTGTACCGAGCCGCAAAAAGGCAGTTGGAAGCCGCCCGCGCCGAAGAAGACCGCGCCCGTTCCAAAGAGGAGCAGCACCGCGCCAAACGCAAACAGGAAGAAGCCCGACACCAAATAAACCTCCTCCTCCAAGTCGGCGTAGCCCCAGAAGAAGAAGACTTTTACCCTTATCGCTATCTGGCGAGTGAGGGCTTCCTGCCCGGGTATAACTTTCCTGCCCTGCCCGTGCGGGCATGGGTACCTCGGGGCAGCGAAGGCGAGTTCATCGCCAGACCCAGATTCTTAGCCCTTCGCGAGTTTGCCCCTCAGAATATCCTCTACCATGAAGGCGCCCAGTGGGAAAGTGTGGCATTCCAAATCCCCCCTGGCGGGATTGAAGAACGCATCTCCCAAAAGCGATTTTGTCGCAACTGCGGTGCCTTCTCAGAACCCGAGTTGGATATGTGCCCGGTGTGTCAAGTGCGCTTTGATGCCCAGAATAGCCTGACCACTACCATTTTGGAGATGCCCAGTGTGCGGATGCGGCGCCGCGCCCGCATCACCGCCGATGAAGAAGAACGGCGCCGCCGGGGATACAATATAGAGACTTTCTTCCGCTTCGCCCCAGATGGCGCTGCCCATCGCATCTCAGAAGCCGATATAATGGTCCAAAACAAAGCGCTTTTGCGTCTCATCTATGCGCCATCCGCTACGCTCCTGCGGCTCAATCATGGCTGGCGCAGCATCAGACAGGAGGGATTCCTCATAAACCCTGACACCGGGGAGCCCATCACCTTGACAGAAGACAAAACTCCGCCTTCCTCCCAGATACAACGGGTACGCTTAGCCGTCCAGACGACCCAGAATATCCTTCTTATTCGCCCCTTAGTGGACGCCCTACGCAAGCCCGAAGTAGAAGCTACCCTTCGCTACGCTATCAAGCGCGGCTTGGAGGAAACTTTCCAACTGGAGGAGACAGAACTCAGCGCAGAACCTATCGGCACAGGGGAGTATCGGGCGATCCTTTTGTACGAAACCGCCGAAGGCGGGGCGGGCATCCTGCGCCGACTCGTGGAAGAAATAAATGCCTTTGCCGAGGTGGCGCGCACCGCTCTGGATATATGTCATTTTGACGCTCAGGGGAGGGATACCAAGCCCGATTGCCACGCCGCTTGTTATGAATGCCTATTGACCTTCACCAACCAAAGGGAAGCGCTCCTTCTGAACCGGCACCACATTCGGCAGGTCCTATTGGACTTATCCACGAGCCGCACCGAACCCCGGGTAAATGGTCGCTCCCGCAGCGAACATCTGACTTGGCTTTATTCGCTCACGGATGCCCGCTCTGAACTGGAACGGCGTTTATTG
>CAZZMF010000273.1:0-2429 GCA_964655255.1 uncultured Sphingobacteriaceae bacterium | reverse complement strand
GAAATAGAGCGGCTCAGGAAGGAGAAAAACGCCATCCTTCTGGCGCACTATTATCAAGATGCGGATATTCAGGATATTGCCGACTTTGTAGGAGATAGCCTCGGACTCTCGCAGAAAGCGGCAGAGACGGATGCTGATATTATTGTATTTGCGGGGGTGCACTTCATGGCGGAGACAGCCAAAATCCTCAATCCCACTAAAAAAGTGCTCATTCCCGATCTGAATGCGGGCTGTTCTCTTTCAGACAGCTGTCCGCCGGAATCCTTCGCCGCCTTCAAAGCTAAGTATCCTGACCACAAAGTCGTTAGCTACATCAATACCTCCGCTGCTATAAAGGCGATGAGTGACATTATAGTCACTTCCTCTAACGCCGTACCTATTGTAAAAGCTCTGCCTCCGGACTGGAAGATTATCTTCGCACCGGATAAAAACCTTGGGGCCTATGTGATGAAGAAAACAGGTAGGGACATGGTGCTGTGGGATGGGGTGTGTATGGTGCACACTATCTTCTCCCATCAAAAGGTGCGAGCACTGCGTGCCCAATATCCCGACGCCGAACTGATAGCGCATCCTGAATGCGAGCCGGCTATTTTGGAACAGGCGGACTTTATCGGCTCTACGACCGGTTTGCTAAACTATGTGATAAAGTCGGAGAAAAAGCGGTTTATTGTAGCTACGGAGACGGGCATCCTCCACCAGATGAGAAAAGCTGCTCCGGATAAAGAGCTTATACAGGCGCCTGCGGAGTACTCTTGCAGCTGCAATACTTGCCCTCACATGAAGCTCAATACTTTGGAAAAGATATACAACGCTTTGCTGTATGAGGCGCCCGAGGTGACCTTAGCGCCGGAGCTGATAGAGGCGGCGCGACGCCCTATAGAACGGATGCTGGAAATGAGTCGGGAGTTAGGGCTTCTTTCAAAAGGATGACCGAAGCACAGTTGATTGCAGCTATAGCTGCCCATTTGAGAGGGGAGCATCCCCTCTTGGCAAAGGGGATTGGCGACGATGCGGCGGTGTGGGAATGGGATGAGCACTACTACGGACTCATCTCCACAGACACGCTACATGAGCACTGGGACTTTGATAGGATTTATCATGCGCCGCCCTACATAGGATACAAAGCAGCTACCACAGCCTTAAGTGATATTTGCGCGATGAATGGCGAGCCGCTCTTTATGACAGTTGCCATAGGGGTGCCAAGGGGGGTCAGTTCATCTTATCTGGAAGAGATATACAAAGGATTGCGGCGCGTGGAGGACAAGTATGGCATAGCAGTCATAGGTGGGGATGTATCGGCTGCGCGGGATTTGTGGATGAATGTTACCGTGATTGGGCGGGTAGAAAAATCGCGCATCACTTATCGCCGAGGCGCCCAACCGAAAGAGCTCCTGTGCGTTACAGGTGATCTGGGCGGCGCTTACGCAGGGCTCAAGATCCTCCAGCGGGAAAAAGCCGTCTTTCTCCAAAACCCCTCTGTCCAACCTGACCTTTCTGGCTTTACCTACATCGCCAGTCGTCAGCTCAAGCCCGAAGCCCGCTGCGATATGGTGGCTCGCTTACGAGAACTCGATGTCGTGCCTACCAGTATGATAGACCTTTCAGACGGACTGGCAGCCGGCGTCCATGCCTTAGCCAAAGCCTCAGGGTATGGCATGCACGTGTATTTGGATCGGCTACCTTTTCACCCAGAGACTCAACGGGTAGCAGATTTATACGATATGCCCCTTACGGCTTTTCTCCTTTATGGGGGGGAGGAGTATGAACTGCTCTTTACCGTCAAACTCTCCGATTACGAGAAACTCAAAGACGAGCCTCAAATCCACATCATCGGTTATGTGCGAGACGATGAGCAAGTGCTTTTAGAGGACCCCTTTGGGCAGGCAGAGCCTATACAAGAACTGAGTTGGGACAGCTGGAAAGGTCAGCATCCCAAGCCAGCCGAGGAGACCCCAGCATAACCTGTACTTTTGCCTTATGAGCCACCTCATACTGGAGAAAGGCATCCGTCCGGGAGTAGCCCTTGTGCGGCTAAATCGTCCTGAAAGTCTGAATGCCCTCAACCGTGCCCTTGTGGCTGAGCTGACAGAGACCCTCCTGGCGTTAGATAAGGACGATGAAATCAAGGCTATCGTCATCACAGGCAACGAACGCGCTTTTGCCGCAGGGGCAGACATCAAGGAAATGGCGGGCGACTCAGCGATAGATATGTTGATCTTGGACCAGTTCCAGCGGTGGGATCAAATCAAGCGTCTCAAGAAGCCCCTTATCGCTGCCGTCAGCGGATACGCCTTAGGGGGGGGATGTGAGTTAGCTATGCTGTGTGATATTATCATAGCGAGTGAGACGGCACAGTTTGGGCAGCCGGAGATCAAAATCGGGGTCATTCCCGGCGCGGGGGGGACGCAGCGGCTTACCCGAGCTATCGG
>CAZZMF010000272.1:1901-2435 GCA_964655255.1 uncultured Sphingobacteriaceae bacterium | reverse complement strand
GCCTACGAATGCCTAACTTCGCTCCGAAATGGATATCGTCCTGCGAGGCGTACGTACCCACAATCTGAAAAATTTTTCCATAGCTCTACCACGGTATAAGTTCATCGTGATTACAGGGGTCAGCGGCTCTGGCAAAAGCTCCCTGGTATATGATACCCTGTATGCTGAAGGGCAAAGGCGATATGCAGAGACATTTTCTGCGTATGCTCGGCAGTTTCTCCAGACGATGGAACGCCCTGATTTGGATGGATTAGAGGGGCTCAGTCCCGTGATAGCGATGGATCAGCACCGCTACACCCATAATCCCCGTTCTACCGTGGGAACAACGACACAGATATATGATTATTTCAGGCTACTTTTCACGAGGATTGCTGAACCGCATAGCCTTACTACGGGACAAAAGCTGGAGCGTTATACTGAGGAACAGCTTGTGGCGCTTTTACGGGAGAAGTTTGGTGGGCGATTGGTGCAAGTGCTGGCGCCAATTGTACGCGCTCGTAAGGGACATTATCGGGAGGAGTTCAATCGGCTGCT
>CAZZMF010000272.1:0-1891 GCA_964655255.1 uncultured Sphingobacteriaceae bacterium | reverse complement strand
GAATGGTATGATTTGACAGCGGGCATCCCCACGCTGGATCGCTCCAAGATTCATGATATTGAAGTTTTGATAGACACCTTAGACCCTGCGCGTTCGGTGGAGGGGCTTCAACGCACGGTGCACCTGGCGCTCAAGATGGGCAAAAGGTCCCTGTATGTGATTCAGAAGGGGCGACCGGAGGTATGGGCTTATTCTTTGGACTACATCGACCCGCATACGGGGACGAGCTTTGATGAGCCGCAGCCAAATACCTTCTCTTATAATAGCAAGTATGGGGCTTGCCCTACGTGCCACGGAATGGGGACAGTTCGGACGCTGTATGTGGATGCGCTTTTTCCTGACAAAACGCTTCCCGCTAAGGAAGCCCTTGCCCCCACCACTGAAAGCAGCGAACTACTGGTTTTCTGGCAAGGGCTTCTCAATCGCCACAAAGTTCCCTTAGATGAGCCATGGGAGAGCGTAGCCCCGCCCCTTCGCAAAAAGCTCATCTGGGGTGAAGCCTCAGAAGGACAGTTCATTGCGGAGCGCGAACCCGCAGAAGACAGCCCAGCCATGGGGCACTGGCATCGTCCCGCGTCGTTATGGGAATATATTCAGGCTGCCTATTATGCAGAAAACCCGCCGGCTTGGGTAGAACAATACCTCTTACCGATTCAGTGCCCCACTTGCCAAGGAAAGCGCTTGCGCCAAACCTCATTAGCTTTTCGCATAGATGGGCTATCGGCAGGGGATATTGGTCTGATGGAACTCTCAGAACTGGGACGGTGGTTGGAAGGGCTGCCAGAGCGGCTCTCCCCCATCGCTCGCGCCATAGGAACTGACCTTATCCGGGAGATCCGAAAGCGGGTAGGGTTTCTGGAACGGGTGGGGTTAGGGTATCTCTCGCTTTTTCGTCCCATGTCTTCCCTCTCTGGCGGCGAAGGGCAGCGCGTACGCTTGGCTGCACAACTGGGAGTGGGGCTGACAGAAGTCCTGTACATCTTAGACGAACCCAGCATCGGACTACACCCGCGCGATAACCGCTTCCTCTTAGAAGCTCTCAAAAGTCTGCGCGACCAAGGTAGCACAGTGATCGTCATAGAACACGACGAAGAGACAATGCGAGCAGCGGACTGGTTAGTAGAGATCGGTCCAGTGGGCGGCAAAAAAGGCGGCTATCTCGTCGCGCAAGGTCCTTATGAGCAGTTCATCCAATATCCTACTTTGACCGCCGACTACCTCAGCGGTCGGAAGACCATTCCTATTCAGGAGCCAAGACCCCACAAGCAAGGGTATATCACTCTCCGAGGAGCGCGGGGACACAATCTCAAAAACATAGATGTGAGCTTTCCCTTGGGTACACTTATTGTGGTAGCTGGCGTTAGCGGCTCTGGCAAAAGCAGCCTTGTGTTAGATACCCTCTATCCGGCGCTATTGCGTGCGCACCGAGAGTCTTATATCCCTGCCCTGCCCTTTGAAGGGATCGAAGGAGCGGAAAAGGTAGATAAAGTCATCCTCGTAGATCAAAACCCCATTGGACGCACCCCCCGTAGCAATCCAGCCACCTATACGGGAGTGATGGATGAGATTCGCAAGTGGTATGCGGAGTTGCCACTCTCGCGAGCCCGAGGATATAAGCCAGGGCGCTTTTCCTTCAACGTCAAAAATGCCGGACGATGTGAGACTTGCATGGGGGCAGGCGTCCAAACGGTAGAAATGGGCTTCTTACCGCCAGTGTATGTCACCTGTCCTGCTTGTCATGGGCAACGTTATAACCCCGAGACACTGGAAGTGCGCTATAAAGGCAAAAATATCAGTGATGTGCTACGCATGACGGTAAGCGAAGCCTGTGAGTTTTTTTCTGCCCATCCCAAAATCATGCGCTACCTCAAAGCCATGGAGGATATTGGAC
>CAZZMF010000271.1:0-2445 GCA_964655255.1 uncultured Sphingobacteriaceae bacterium | reverse complement strand
GCGCTACATTGCTCAACTGGAAGCCCATGGCTTTTCTGATGCGGATGGTATCGCCCGTCGGATTGTGGAGTCCGGCATTATCGTGGATGATCTCTCGCCTCTTTATCCTTTCCTTCATCATGCGCAGGGGATGGAGGTCCTTTACCTTCTGGGACAGCTCAAGCTTCAGCTGGAAAATATCGTCCTGGCCGCTAATCGTACCCGCAAAACAGTCTTTGCCCTCAAAAGCTACGCTCATACCACCGATCATAGTAAGCCTACCCTTACCCGCTTGGATGAGTCCATAGAGACTATCCTCACTTTGTATCAAAATCAGCTAAAACAAGGCATTACTGTGACCACGGACTACGATGCCCATGTGCCCCCTCTATACTTGTATGCGGATGAAATAGGACAAGTCTGGACCAACCTTATTCAAAATGCAATACAGGCTATGCAAGGTCAAGGTGAGCTTCACATAGAAGTCCGCTTAGAGGGGGAAAATGTAAGCATATCCTTCACGGATAGTGGGCCGGGGATTCCGCCTGAGATACTGCCAAGGATATTTGAACCCTTCTTCACCACCAAACCCAAGGGCGAGGGGACAGGCTTAGGCTTGGATATTTGCCGCCGTATCGTAGAAAAGCATCATGGACGCATCACCGTGGAAAGCCAACCTGGACGAACGCGCTTTACTGTCCTTTTGCCCTTATTTTTGACCCAGCCAGATTGGCATGCCCATGAATCTCATCCTGAGAGGATTTGAGAGCTTGGGAGAATATCTCTTGCTTCTGAGGCGGAGCTTTACAGGGCTGCTGCGGTTCCGTTTGTACTGGCAGCTCTGGACACAAGAGTCTATCCACATTGGGCGAGATAGTTTGTTTTTAGTGGCGATTATTTCATTTTTCGTTGGGGCAGTTACCACTGTCCAAACCGCCTACCAAATCGTTTCGCCCTTCATTCCCCGCTCAACCATCGGCGCTATCGTATCCACCTCGGCGATATTGGAGTTAGCTCCGACTATTACTTCTTTAGTGCTTGCTGGTCGTATCGGCTCCAATATCGCTTCTCAGATAGGGTCTATGCGCGTCAGCGAACAAATCGATGCCTTAGAGGTCATGGGTATCAACTCAGCGACCTATCTTGTCTTGCCGCGCCTATTTGGAGCGGTAATATTTTTTCCCGTATTAGTCATTTACTCCTGCTTTATCATACATCTTGGCGGGATTATAGCAGGGGCGTTATCCGGGGCAGTCAATCCGACCCAGTTCGTCATGGGTATGCGTAGCTTCTACGAAGATTTTCAAATCGTCTTTATGCTGATAAAAGCCGTGACCTTCGGCTTCATCATCTCCACAGTTTCTGCCTATCAAGGATATTATGTTCGTGGCGGTGCGCTGGAGGTTGGTATTGCCAGCACGCGGGCAGTGGTGGTAAGCTGCTTGATGATATTGGTAGCAGACTATGTGCTTGCGCAACTGCTCTTATGAGCCAGCTGCGCATAGAGCACATCTCCAAATGGTTCGGCAAGCAGCAAGTACTGTATGATATTTCATTTGCGTTTCAGCCTGGGCAGGTCAATATGATTATTGGTCCGAGTGGCTGTGGCAAAACAGTCCTGCTCAAAACCATCGTGGGGCTTGTCATGCCAGAGAAGGGAAAAGTGTTTTTCGGAGATGTGGAATTTCTCAGCGCGCCCCCTCAGAAAAAGCGCTCCATCCTACAAAAACTCGGCATGCTCTTTCAGTCGTCCGCCCTCTTTGACTCTATGACAGTAGAAGAAAATGTGGCATTTCCCTTACGGGTATTTACGCGGCAGAGCGAGAGTGAGATTCAGGATCGAGTGGCTTATTGTCTGGATAGAGTAGGTTTAGCTGGCACACAAAAGAAGTTCCCTTCCCAACTCTCTGGGGGCATGAAGCGCCGTGTGGGGCTTGCTCGAGCGATTGCCCTCAATCCTCAATACCTCTTTTGCGATGAGCCCAACTCGGGCTTAGACCCTTTGACTGCTCGGCGTATAGATGAACTAATAAAAGAACTGACGGAGGAGTTTCATACCACTACCGTGGTAGTTACCCACGACCTCAAAAGCGTTATTGATATGGGGCAGCAGATACTTTTTCTCTACGAGGGACGCGCCGAATGGCAAGGGGATAAACAGACCATGCTGCGAGAGGTGGATAAGCTGCCCCCTAATCTGCAAGCTTTCTTGAGAGCGTCTGGATTGGTATAATGACAAGGGCGTTGCTATCCCTCCTGGCTCTTTTGGAAAAAAACCTAAGCCAAGCCCACCTGCCTGTTCAGATGCGTTTCTGGCTGCTCCTTATCGCTTCTTATACCAAAGTGGCGCATTCCTTTGCCTTTTGAGGGGGCGCGGCAGCGCCGAAGGCGCCGCCGCCCACCCCGATAGTCTATCTAAATCGGTGAAGCGTAAAAAGTGAAGCAAACGCCGGACTTAGGTCATAA
>CAZZMF010000270.1:0-2462 GCA_964655255.1 uncultured Sphingobacteriaceae bacterium | reverse complement strand
GTTGCTGACGCCGCTGGCAATAGATTCTGCGCATCCTGTGCCACCGCTGCGTGGTTTAGAGCTTATCCTCTGGGTAGACCTCAAAGACGGCTCTGCGCTGGTACCTATTCCGCAGGTGCTGCCGCGCTTTGTGCCTTTCCACACAGCGCAGCGTTATGGGTTTGTGCCCATAGAGCGGTTGGTGGGGTTATTTTTGGATGAGCTTTTCCCCGGACGCAAGGTAAAAGAGTACTACACTTTTCGGCTTACTCGTGATGCGGATTTAGAGATTTCGGAGGCAGAAGCGGATGATCTATTAGAGCTGGTGGAAAAAGAGCTTCGTCGGCGGCGCTTAGGCGCCGTGGTGCGCTTAGAGGTAAGCTCCGACATGCCAGCAGAACCCATACGCTTCCTTATGGAGGAGTTGGAGGCTGAGCCAGAAGATGTGTATGAAGTGCGGGGGCTGCTGGGGCTGGAGCGGCTCTGGGACCTTATCAACGAAGTAGATGAGCCGGGGCTGTTAGATAGACCTTTCGTTCCAGCGGTACCAACCGTCCTGCAAGGGAAGTCCAGTATTTTTGAAGCGATTGCGCAGGGCGATATCCTTTTGCATCATCCATACGACAGCTTCTCGCCAGTGGTGGAGTTTATCCAGCAAGCGGCGCGCGATCCGCAGGTTTTAGCTATCAAGCAAACCCTGTACAGAACCACAGGTGAAAAGTCCCTCATCGTACAGGCACTGCGTGAAGCGACCGACCGCGGCAAGCAAGTAACGGTGCTTATTGAGCTCAAAGCCCGATTCGATGAGGAGTCCAATATCTACTGGGCAAAAGAGCTGGAAAAAGCCGGCGCTAATGTGGTCTATGGTATCTTAGGACTCAAGATTCACTGCAAAGCTGCCCTGGTGATCCGGCGCGAAGGAAACCTTTTGCGGCGATATGCCCACCTCAGCACCGGCAACTACAACGAGAAAACCGCTCTAATGTATACTGACATAGGCTTGCTGACTGCCGACCCAGAGATCACGCGCGACCTTGCTGAGCTTTTCAACTACCTGACAGGCAACTCCGGGCAGCGAGAATGGCGCCGCCTCGCCGTCGCCCCAGAAAACCTCCGAGAGACCTTCCTTGCAGAGATAGACCGCTGTATCTCCGATCATACCCCAGAACAGCCCAGCCGCATCCTTTTAGTGATGAATGCCCTCGTAGATACGGAGATGATCCGAGCCTTATATGCTGCTTCATCAGTGGGGATAAAAATAGACCTTGTGGTGCGGGGTATCTGCTGTCTCGTTCCCGGCACCGAAACCAGTCAAACTATTCGCGTGCATAGCATCGTGGGGCGCTTCTTAGAGCATAGCCGATTGTATATCTTTCATAGTAGGGGGGAAACGCGGGTATATTCGGGTAGTGCAGACTGGATGCCGCGTAACTTAGATCGGCGGGTAGAAGTAGTTTATCCTTTGCGTGGAAAGCTGGCTGAACAGGCGCTTGAAATCGCCGAGACTTTATTGCAAGACACTACGCATACATGGGTGCTCCAGCCAAACGGGAAGTATATGCGTCGCAGTATTTTAGAGCCTGAGGCGGCGCCGTTTTCCGCCCAAGTGGAGTTTCTGCGCCGGCGCGGACTCCTCAAATCTTGACCTATGGCGACCCTAAGCTATCCTATCGTAGAACACTTCTATACCCTGCAAGGCGAAGGCTATTGGGCAGGAACGCCAGCATACTTCGTGCGCCTCGGCGGCTGTGATGTGGGATGTACTTGGTGTGATACCCGATACAGTTGGAAAAAAGACGGTTGGGCGCTCGCCGTACCCGATGAGATTGTGTCTTGGATAAAGCAAACGCCCGCTCGCCATGTGGTCTTGACGGGGGGAGAACCTACGATGCATCCACTGGTGCCACTGATACAAACCCTACAGAAGCAAGGCTTTTTCGTTCAGATAGAGACCTCGGGGGCTTACCCGCCGCCTGCGGTGCTGCCAGATTGGATTACCTTCTCTCCTAAGCGCTTCAAACCTCCCCATTCAGCATGGTACGCCGCAGCATCCGAGCTCAAGGTAGTCATTCACGCCCGCAGTGACTTTTCATGGGCAGAAAAGCAGTATGACCTATGCAGACGGGGAATCCCCGCTTTTCTCCAGCCAGACTTCTATCAAGCACAGGCACTGCCATGGATACTGGAATATGTGCGGCAACATCCTCACTGGCGACTAAGTTTGCAGTGGCATCGTTATTTAGCTATACCATGAGAAAAGCATTTGGGCTTTTGGTAGGGATGCTGGCTTGGGCGCAACCCGGACCCCCTAAAGGCATTTCTAAAAAAGCTTATGACTCGTATCTACAAGCGGTGCGTTTGGTTCAGATGCGGCAGGAGGCGCGAGCGCTTGCAGCGTTGGACGAGGCGCTCAAAGCCGAGCCGCAATACGAGGATGTATGGATCCTGAAAGGAAAAATCTATATCAATCAAAAATCCTACGC
>CAZZMF010000269.1:0-2473 GCA_964655255.1 uncultured Sphingobacteriaceae bacterium | reverse complement strand
CAGGCATGTCCCGCTCACCGCTTTATATCAACGCCCTGAATAACTTAGGTATAGCCTATCGCGATATCGACAGCTACGGAGAAGCAGAGCAAATCTTTTTAGAGACTGCCCGTTTGCGTGCAGAGGTTTATGGCATGGAGCACCCTGAGTATGCTATCTCACTCAATAATCTTATCGGCATATACATAGAAGAAAATCGGCTATCAGATGCTGAGCGGACGGCACAGCAGGCTGGTCAGATCTGGAAAGCGGCTTTTGGAGAGATTCATCCGGACTATGCCATGATTTTGAGTACCTTAGCAAATGTTTATCAAGCCCAGCAGCGCTTCGCCGAAGCCGAAAGCCTCATTTTACAGTCACTCGCCATCTATCGGCAGATCTATCCCGAGACCCACCCCGTCATCGCCGCCCAGCTCAATAACTTGGCAAATGTCTATATGGGTCATAGAGACTATGTGCGAGCCGAGTCTCTCCATAAAGCCGCAGCGGAGATTCGCCGCCAGACGCCCGGTGCGGAAAGCAACGACTACGCCTTTAGCCTCAATAACCTTGGATTAGTCGCTCTGGCTCAAAAAAGATACACCGAAGCCGAGTCTCTCCTCTATCAATCGCTTCGCATTCGTCATGCTGTCATGGGCGAATACGCTGTGGAGTATTTTGCGCATGCCCTGTATGACATTATCAAACTCTACACGGAAACAAAGCGCTACAGAGAAGCTGACTCGCTGTGGCAACGATACTTTCAGTTAGCGTTTTATCGGCTGAGGCGAGACTTTGCGGCTTTGCCCGCTGCTTATCGCCAGACTCTGCTGAGTAAGCAGCTACAATCTGCTTTCAAGGACTTTCAGGCTTATGTAGCTCAGCATCCAGCGCCGCCTGAAGCGCTCATTCTTTTGGGCTACCGTGTCGCTCGTACCTTCAAGGGAATCCTACTCTCCTCAAGCGAAGGCGCACGCTATCTGATAGAACGCAGTAAAGACCCTGCGGTTCAAACCCTATACAAGGAATGGAATGCCCTATTAGATATTTACGGAGCGCTGTACCATCAAGAGCAATACCAAGCGGCAGACTCCGTGTGGAAGCTGGCGGCTGAGATCGAAAGGCAAATCCAACAGCGCCTGCCCGATCTGCTCAACTTTATCCCGGACTTTGAGACAGAGGTAGAACTGCCGCGACTTGCCCGTCGCCAGGTCGCCATAGAACTCGTACGCGTCCCAATCACAGAAATAGACTCCATCGCCTACCTTTTTTACCTTCTTTCGCCGTCCAGACAAGGAACGCGTCTGACCCTTCATATTCGGATGGTATCCTCTGCATGGGAGGAGAGAACGATGAACGTATGGAATATCTATCACACCCCTGGCGCTCCCCTCTCCGGCATGCCGTACAAGCTGCTCTGGAGCTTCGTAGACTCCATTCTGCCGAAGGGTGTGAAAACTGTTTATCTCTCGCCGGACGGCATTTATCACCTCATCAATCCAGAAGCTTTATACGATGCACAGCACAAACGGTTTGTTGGCGATGTATATGTGGTACGGTATTTGGCAAGTACGCGTCGTCTGGTTAGGCGGAGTGCTTCGGCGGCTCAGACTACACCGTCCGTTGTGATAGGCAATCCAGCTTTTTACTCCGTCCCCCCTGTACAAATGGAAAACAGTATAAAGCGCAGTGTATCAGCATTTCCGTATGGTATCTCACCGCTACCAGGCACTGAGCGGGAAGCCCAGATCGTGGCTAAGTATCTCGGCGTGCGCCCGCTTATTGGGGAGGAAGCTACCGAAGACACCATCAAGCGTCTGCAAAGCCCCGAAGTACTTCATTTGGCGACGCATGGGTATTTTTTAGCGGATAGTCGGCATCCACTCCTCGGCGCCGGTCTGCTTTTTGCTGGGGCGGGCTTATGGGATAGCCTATGTCCACCGCCTTCGGTAGAAGATGGACGCCTCACTGCCCAAGAAGCAGCTCGCCTCAACCTGTATGGTACGAAACTCGTCGTGCTCTCCGCTTGTGAGACAGGGCTAGGGCAAGTAACCCCAGAAGGACTCTACGGGCTGCGTATGGCATTTCTGGAAGCAGGCGCTGAAAGGGTCATCGCCACCCTCTGGCAGATAGATGACGAAGCGACGCGCAAGCTTATGGAAGACTTCTACCGGCAGTGGCGCAAGGCAATCACTCCTTCAGCTAAGTCCGACTCCAAACGCCATCTGGGCACTTTGATCGACAGGGCTTTTGCTCGAGCGGTGCGTAGCTTTCGAAAACAATATACGCATCCCTACTATTGGGGGGCTTTTTTAGTGATGCAGTAGTCTTTGTTGCACAAAAGAGGTCTGATACCAAAGCACTCTATTTACTTTTCTATTGTGCAGCCTTGGGGAAAGAATAAAATGCTGGTAGAGAGCAGACTACATGGGGAGCGGCGGCGCCTTCGGCGCCGCCGCTCCCCCTCAAAAAACAAAGTAATGCGCCACTTTGG
>CAZZMF010000268.1:0-2481 GCA_964655255.1 uncultured Sphingobacteriaceae bacterium | reverse complement strand
GAGCTTCTGTGGGAGGCTAAACGCATGGGCTTAGGTGATCGCCAAATAGCCCATTTGCTCCAGACCGTGGAAAGTCAAGTCTATGCCTTGCGTCAAAAGTGGGGCATCCACCGCGTGTATAAGCGAGTAGATACCTGCGCGGCGGAGTTTGAAGCCCAAACGCCGTACTATTACTCCACTTTTGAGCTTGGAGGCGAAGACGAAGGTAGGACCTTCACTTCTGAAAGGGAAGGGCGCCCTCGCCTGCTGATTTTAGGCTCTGGACCGAATCGGATTGGACAAGGGATAGAGTTTGACTACTGCTGTGTGCATGGCGTCTTGGCAGCCCAGCGCCTCGGCTACGAAGCGATCATGCTCAACTGCAACCCAGAGACCGTTTCCACAGACCCCGATATTTCTGATCGGCTGTACTTTGAGCCGGTATTTTGGGAGCATGTGTATGAAGTCATCCAGCGGGAAAAACCAGTCGGGGTGGTTGTTCAGTTAGGCGGACAAACGCCCCTCAAACTCGCGGAGAAACTCCATCGGTATGGCATACCGCTCGTAGGCACAGACTATGAAGCCATAGACATTTCGGAAGATCGGGGGCGCTTCTCTGCTCTATTGGAGGAGCTGGGGATTCCATATCCGCCTTTTGGGGTGGCGCGCACGCCGGATGAAGCCCTTGCCTTAGCAGAAAAGCTCGGATATCCTGTGCTGGTGCGTCCCAGCTATGTCTTAGGAGGGCAGCGCATGCGCATCGTTGTAGATGAGGAGGAGCTGATTGAGCAAATCGTGGCCATCCTGCGCGAAATGCCCGATAACCGCATTCTCATAGACCGTTTCCTCTCTGGTGCTGTAGAAGCTGAACTGGACGCCATCAGCGACGGCGAAGAAATCGGGGTCATCGGGATGATGGAACATATAGAGCCGGCAGGGGTGCATTCAGGCGACTCTACAGCGGTGCTGCCGCCTTTTTCCCTTCCTCTGGAAGTGCAGGAGCTTATGCAGCAATATGCCGCCCGTATTGCTCGGCGCCTGCGTGTCCGCGGCTTCCTCAATGTCCAGTACGCCTACCATAACGGCACCCTTTATGTGATTGAGGCGAATCTGCGCGCTTCCCGAACCGTACCCTTCTTATGCAAAGCTTACGATGAGCCCTTCGTACAGTGGGCGATGGAGATCCTCATCGGGGGGCGCCGGGTGAAGGACTTCACCTTTCCTAAGACGCTTGATGGCTATGCGCTCAAGCTACCGATATTCTCATTTGAGCGCTTCCCTGAGGTGGAAAAGACCCTTGGGCCGGAGATGCGCTCTACGGGGGAGGAGATAAGATTTATCCAGTCGTTGGAGGATCCGCTCTTTCGGGAACTGTATGCGAAGCGGAGCGTGTATTTGAGCCGGTGATACTACGGCACCTTATACCAAAGTGGCGCACTCTTTTGCCTTTTTGGGGGGTGCGGCAGCGCCGAAGGCGCTGCCGCACCCCCCATGTAGCCCGTTCTCTACCAGCATTTTACTCTTTTCCATTAGGCTGCACAATAGAAAAGCAATAGGATGCTTTGGTATTATATCCGAGAACGAAGCTGGGATAAGCCAGCTCGTTTTCTCAAATATTTTGGAATTCTGCTGTGTTGCTATAGCGCCTGGGAAGTGGAGGGGGATGGAGTTCTTTTGCTTGACTGGATATGTGGCTTTGAGTAAGGAACGGCGCCACTGCTCCCCACTCAAAAGATAGAGGAATGCGCCACTGCGACATGAAAGAGAAAGGTTAGTTCCTATCTCTATCTAATGCTCGCAAGTGCTGTATAAGGGTGGCTATGAGATGGCTGCGCCAAGTTTCGGCAGGTAGTTCCAAGGTGAGGTTGAGAGGAATCGGTCCCTCTGAGGTGAAGTAAATCCCTTCTATTTGTACGGAGAGAGTGTAGAAGCGCTCCGTGTAGAGGCGATTGCTGCGGGCATAGATAGCTTTTTGAGATTGAGCGCGCAGTTCCAGCCGCTGGATGTATAAAAGCCCTCGCCAGGTCTGAGGTAGGCGAGAGGGGCTTTCTACATAGCCTGCAAGGGAAGGGAAACGGTGGAGATTGAGGTATTGGAGCTGCGGTGTCGTAGCGCCTTTGGCGATGCTGTCAGCTATCGCCAGCAGAAAAGCCCCTTTGCCGGAAAGGTGCTCTTCGTCAGAGGTGAGGATGGCTTTTTTGAAGTAGCTATCAAAAGTAAAGCCGCGCGCAGAGAAATATATCCCTGTCGTATCTTGCGCTCTAAGGCTCAACCAATCGCCACTCCCGATAATAGCTATCAGTGCTACGAATAAGCGAGCCATCTGGACGAAGGTCATACACATCTAAGCGCTCATAACGGTGGGTAAGACCTATCCCCCGTGCATAGACTTCGTAGAAGTAAGCTTTTTGGAGAAGACCGAGTGTATCAAGCCGGCGCAGTACAATAGCGCTTTTGGGGAAAGTGCGCGCACCAAGGCGATAAGTGGTATCAGTAGAAAGG
>CAZZMF010000267.1:0-2488 GCA_964655255.1 uncultured Sphingobacteriaceae bacterium | reverse complement strand
AAATAGGACAGGAAACCCTTAAGGACCTGCAAGAAAAGCTAGGCTGCTATACCATAGACCTCTCGGACGAAGAGATGGCTAATCGCTTCAAAACCCGTTCTGGCGCTCCCTCCATGGAAGTGCTTCCTGATATTTTCTCCTCGGAGGTAGAAGAACTACGAGCCAAAAAGGAACTGTGGCGCTTACCCGAACTGCTTGTGCCGGTGCCTATCTGGTGGAAAAAACGGTTTCCTGATGCTTTCAGCCCTATAAGTGAGTTGGGAGTCTTCAAGACTACCCTTCGTTATGATTCTGATGTAGGCTTACAGCCAGCGATAGGAGCGGATTTTGAAATAATAGATTGAGCATGTCCCGCCATTTATACCTCTTTCGTGCTGGGACTTTGCGTCGCCAGCAGAATACGCTTCTTTTCATAGACAGGCAAGGAGAAAAGCGTTTCATTCCTATTGCCGAAGTCAGTGACATTTTCGCAATGGCGCCGCTTCGTCTGAATGAGCAGACTTTACGGTTTCTGGGCAGGCAGGGCGTACCGCTTCATGTCTTTACCCATTACGGCACTTATGCCGGTTCTTTCTATCCTCGGATTCGCCACACCAGCGGCGAACTGCTGATAGCCCAAGTAGAACATGCTCGTGATCCTGAAAAACGGTTGCCTATCGCCCAGGAGCTTGTACGGGGCGCTATCCACCAGATTCGTAAAAACCTCCTCTACTACCACAACCGCGAACATGACCTGTCTGTCGCGCTTGAGTTCATAGAAGAGCGGCTGGCGCTGGTGGATCAAGTACGCTCCCTTCCCGAACTGATGGGAGAGGAAGGCAAGGTTCGGCAGGCGTATTATGGAACTTGGCAGATGATCCTTGGGCTTTCAGCCCCTTTTCAGCGGGTGCGGCGCCCGCCCGACACACTCCCCAACGCCCTCCTTTCCTTTCTCAATACCCTCCTCTACACACATATCCTATCAGAGATATACCACACTCCCCTGCATCCTTCGGTGAGCTTCCTTCATGAGCCACGCACCCGACGCTTTTCCCTCGCTCTGGACCTGTCCGAACCTTTCAAGCCGCTCCTCGTAGATCGTCTCATCTTTCGCCTTCTCAATCGCCGGGAGATCACAGAGAAAGATCTGGAGCCTCTGGGACAGCTTGGGGGGCTTTTTCTCAAAGAGGATGCGCGCAAAAAAGTCGTCCGAGCTTTTGTAGAGCAGCTTTCCACCACTGTACAACATCGTCGCCTCAAGCGTTCTGTTTCTTATCGCCAGCTCCTGCGGCTGGAAGCCTACAAGCTCATGCGGCACCTCACCGGGATAGAACCTTATCGGGCATTTCGGGCTTGGTGGTAGATTTGCAAATGGATTTCGTTGAAATAGAAGCCCTGCGTATCACCGGCACAAAGGTGCATTACTTGCTGGTATGCCCTCGCAAACTGTGGCTTTTTGCCCGGCACATTACGATGGAACGGGGACACCCAGCAGTAGAAGAAGGGCGCCTTCTGCACCACCAGACCTACGGCAAGTCCTTACGGAAAGAACGGTGGCTGGGCGGACTGGTCCGCCTGGACTATACCGAAGGCGGATTGCTGGTAGAAGTCAAACGCTCCCGGCGTTTGCCGCGGGTAGCCCGCCTCCAGCTGCTTTTTTACCTGTATGTGCTCAAGCGGTATGTGCAATGGGAGGGACATGAACCTTTCCCCATAGCCGGCGAGATTCGTTACCCCAAGGAGCGCCGCAAAGAACGCATAGAACTCACCCCCCAAGCAGAAGTAGAAGTAGAGAGGGTACTCCATGAGGTGAAACGAGTTGAAAACCTCCCGCAGCCGCCCGCTGTGTCTTGGAAGCGCATTTGTAATCGTTGTGCTTATGCAGAACTGTGCTGGGGATAGCTATTCAATCAGCCAATCAGTATGCCCGCGCGCCTGCCCCAGAATGACTTTTTGCATCAGGCGAGCGGCGGGCCAGTGGAAAACATAAATGCTATCATAATCACTGCGAATAAGCTTTCGCAGTCCTGCCAGCATTTCATGGTATTGCCCTTCGGTGAGCTCGCCTTCAAAAACGCTATTTTGCACCCAGTGGAGATAGCGACGCAGGTAACGACAAACCTTAGCGACGCGTTCCTGTGCGACATCGTAAGTGAGGACGATGTACATAGAATGAATGTAAGGAAAAAAAGTGCTTACCTTTGTAGGGGAGCGATTGTCCGTCGACGAGGCTGGGTTGAGTATCTACTGCCGATCGACGGCAAGGTCTGTAACAGCGGATGAGGATTTTTCACCTGAGATACAGTCAAGATGAATATCTTATATTCATGTTCCAGAAATCCCCAGACTTATCCTACTTGCCCCCCCTTCATCTACGCAAATGGAGGGGGGGGGTAAAAATCGCACCAATGTGGGATGGAAACCTTTTTTATGATGTAGCAAATAGCATGGTAATCCTGGTAAAAATCGCACCAATGTGGGATGGAAAACCCCGTTGTCATCTACAATA
>CAZZMF010000266.1:0-2489 GCA_964655255.1 uncultured Sphingobacteriaceae bacterium | reverse complement strand
AGAGGCATACTTTCAGGCATCATGAAAAGAAGGCTAATAGAGGACTTTGGTATTATTTCAAAAACAAAAGCCTCACATGCAGCATCAGCATAATCTCGCTCCCGGGCATGACTCTCTTCGCATGCCCATTCTCCCCTACAAGCTACCTTTGAATGTGTGGAGTGGGAAGCTCTCTACCAACGATACACCGCTGCCCTCTCAGGCACTGCGCGACCTTTGGCATTTGTGGATGAGGAAGCTCTCTACGAAAATGCCCAGCGCGTCCTTGCCTATGCACCGAAACTTCCTATTCGTATCGCCACAAAGTCTATCCGGTCGGTAGGGATCCTAAGGCGGATATTCTCTTACAGCCCGCGCTTTCAAGGAATGCTTTGCATGAGTGCCCGAGAAGCTCTCTACTTAGCCCAAGAGGGCTTAGATGACTTTTTGATTGGCTATCCTTTTTATCAGGAGGCGGAGAGGGTGGCTTTTCGGAGGCTATTAGAAGCTGGCAAAAAAGCTATAGCGCTTGTAGACAGCCCTGCTCAGGTTGAAGCCATCGAAATGGAGCTCTCTGGCACTACGCTCAAAGCGTCTGTCTGCATAGATGTGGATATGAGTTCTGACTGGGGTGTGCTGTACTTTGGGGTAAGGCGCTCGCCGGTGAGTTCGGCTGAGAAAGCGGTAGAACTGGCACGATTGATTGCGCGGCAGTCGCATTTGGAGCTTGTGGGCATCATGGGCTATGAGGCGCAGATCGCAGGCGTAGGCGACCGAAAAGTTGGCTGGAAAGGTAATATCATTCGCTTACTCAAGCGCCGCTCTTGGAGGGAAGTGGTAAATCGCCGTCGGACGGTGGTAGAAGCCCTCAAAGCAACTGGATTTGACCTAAAGCTTGTCAATGGCGGTGGTACGGGGAGCTTACGGGAGACCTCCAGCGACCCTACCGTTACAGAAGTTACTGCTGGTTCGGCTTTCTTTGCGCCGGCTCTTTTTGACCATTATGAAAATGTACAGTTTGTACCTGCGGCGGGCTTTAGCGTAGAGATTGTACGGCAGCCTACGAAGGAGATATTTACTTGTCATGGGGGAGGATACATAGCTTCGGGGGCGGTCGGTCCAGAAAAGTGGCCTCGCCCGTGGCTTCCGCCCAATGCCCGCTTTTTGCCACACGAGGGCGCTGGAGAGATACAAACCCCACTTTATGTCCCCAATCCCCCCGCTTTTCTACGCATAGGTGCCCCAGTCTATCTGCGCCATGCTAAAGCCGGCGAGCTTAGTCAGCGCTTTCCCTATCTCTACCTCGTACAAGGGGAGAAAGTGGTAGAAAAAATCCCTACTTACGCCGCGCTCTCCGAAGTGTGGGTATGAAACGGTTAGACTGGTACATCCTGAAAAGTTTCATTGGTCCTTTTGCGGCGAGCTTCAGCACCACGCTGGTGGTATTGGTCATACAGTTTCTCTCCCGATATCAAGAAGACATTTTAGGCAAAGGCTTCTCTGGATGGGTGCTAACGGAGCTATTTTTCTACGCTTCGGCATCCCTGGTGCTGCTGGCGCTGCCGATGGGGCTGCTCATGGCAGGGCTAATGACAATGGGCAACTTAGGAGAGCGGCTGGAAATCACCGCTTTTCTGAGTGCAGGGGTACCATTTGCACGCGTGCTTGCCCCGCTACTGCTGAGTGGACTGGGGGCATTAGGGCTATCAGGCTGGTTATCTTGGGACCTCATCCCCAAAGCCAACCTCAAACTCTATACGCTCCTTTACGACATGGAGCACGCCAAACCCGCCTTAGCCCTCAAACCAGGGCTTTTCAACCGATGGATAGACGGCTACGCTATCCGAGTCGGTAGCGTACAAGGCGATAAGCATCTCAAAGAAGTACTTATCTACGAATACGCTCAGGATGGAAGCATAGAACGCACCATCGCAGCAGACTCGGGAGAGTTTTTCGTAGACAAAAAGTGGCTTTTTTTACGGTTTACGCTGTATGGCGGCTGCCAATACGAAATGAATGTCAAACCCCAGCAGCCACCCGCATGGATTCAGAGTTGCTTTGATACGCTGGAGTTGCGGCTGGATATTTCAGGCTTAGGATTGAAGCGTTCAGATGAAAAACTCTTTGCTGGGCATCAGTATATGCTGAGCTTCTGGGATCTACGACGGGCGGTGGATAGCTTAGCAAACTTGTGTAAGAGCACCCAAGATGAAATGTACGCCGTGCTCAAGACGACTTTTCCGCTCCCTCGTATCAGCGACTCTATTCCGCCGACTCCTCCGAAAGATCACCTGAGAACCGAAGTAGAAAACCTTCTCCGACGCGACAGAAGCTTGGCTGAGTATTATACCCAGCGGGTGCGGCAGGTCTTTGAGACTTACTGGCGATACGAGCTGGAATGGTGGTACAAGTTTGCCTATCCCGTGGCAAGTATTGTGTTTCTGGTGCTGGGGGCGACTCTGGGAGGGGTTATTCGGAAAGGGGGGTTAGGAATGCCCTTGGTCGTCTCT
>CAZZMF010000265.1:0-2521 GCA_964655255.1 uncultured Sphingobacteriaceae bacterium | reverse complement strand
GGCTCATGGTCAAACCCCGTAATACCACTGCTGGGTAAGGTTATCGTTTTGCCTCCCCAAAAGCATACCCCCGCCTTGCCAAAGCTAACCCCTCAACGGCGGGGCAGGCGCTATCGCTAACGCTTCTATCATGCCCAGCAGCAACTGCCGCTCAGACTGCCGAGTAGGTATGATCCCCTTTTGACGAGCTTCAGTAGTGCGTAAAATGCTCAGCGCACGCTCACAGTCTGCCAGCGATAGCTTTTTCAATGCAAGCTCATATACTCTCGCCTGAAAAGGAAAGCGCAACCCCAAACCCTCTTGTATCGCTTTGGTATTTGCTGGCGTGCGAGTAAGGTGCAACTGAGCAAGGTTTTGAAAGAAATTCCGAAGGTGCCACCCCACCTGCGCCAAGGGATAGTTTCTCACATCGTCCGCAAAGGCACTTCCTATTTGGAGCACATCCTGCACCTTCTTTTCTGCCAGTGCGTCGATGAGCTTATAGGGGGTGTATTGGGGATTCAGTCCGAGGGCTTGGCTGATCTCTTCGGGTGAAAAGGAAATGTGATTTGCCTCTCCTCGGTAGATCTGCAAAAGCTGTAGCGTCTGCTGATGCAAACGCAAGTCAGTGCCCAGCAACTCCACCAGGAGAGCCGCCGACTCGGGGGCAAGGCGCACGCCCAGGGCGTCGGCTTTTTGAAGTACCCAGTCTACCACCTCCTTAGGGCGCAGGAGCGCAAATGCCTCATAACTAATCCCCGTTCCTTCAGGTAGTGCTGGCTTCTGAGCTTGGGCAAACTCTACAATCAGCCGAGTATGGGGAGCCGGATTCTGGCAATAGCGGATAAGCAGTTTGAGTTCGCTTTTGCTGAGGGTTTCAGCTTCAGTAAGGACGACGACTTTACACGTAGCGAGAAAAGGCAGTTCGTAAAGCTGTGTGAATGCTTTTTCATCAAAAGCCTTTCCGCGTAAGGTCGTCAGCGCGAAGTCCGGCGAAGCATCCCCCAGCAGTTCTTGTACGAGCGCCTTGCGCCGCTCACTGCGCCGATATTCGTCTTCACCGTAAAGGATCCAGATCATGCTGTGGGCTGTGGTTGAGTGAGGACCTCTGCAAGCCCCTCTAATAAAGATAACAACGCCTTGGAAGAAGTGATACCGCTCACTTCTAAGAGGAGCGCTGCTTCTGCTGGGCTGAACTTGAAAGGCAAGCGCGGGCGAAGAGAGTCCATGTATTCTACGACCGCTGGCAAGGGCACTTCTGGGGAGAGGGGCAAGCGGGCTTTTTGGCGACGCACTTGAATATATGGCATGTTGAGTTGGTCGCCCAACCAACGAAGCCGCATGATGTCCGCCAGCGTTAGCACCTCTGGTGGTAGGGGTCCGAAGCGGTCCATGAGTTCTTGCAGGACAGTTTGAAGTTGGGGCTCATCTTCGGCGCTGCTGAGCTTTTGATAAACCTCCATGCGCGTGCCGGGATAGGGTATCCATTCTTCAGGTAGGCGCACCGCCCAATCACAATCTACCGAGCAGCGCGGCTGGCGAGGGCGGAGGGAAGACACAGTGAGTTCTAATCCCTCTTCCTCCTGTATCTGGGCAATCGCTTCCTCTAAGTACTGCTGATACAGATCATACCCGATCTCCGCAATAAAACCGCTTTGCTCTCGTCCGAAGAGCTCGCCTGCACCCCGCAGTTCTAAATCCCGCATAGCTATTTGAAAGCCACTACCTAAGTCGCTAAATTCTTCCAGGGCTTCTAAGCGGCGCATCGCTTCGGGGCTCAGGTGATGCAATCCTGGTATCAACAGGTAGCAATAAGCTTGGCGTCCGCCGCGCCCGACGCGTCCGCGCAACTGATGAAGGTCGCTCAGCCCAAACCGATGCGCATGATGTACAATAATCGTATTGACATTCGGGATATCAAGCCCAGACTCCACAAGGTTAGTAGTGACGAGCACATCTATCTGCTGATACACAAAAGAGAGCAAAATATCCTCCACTTGACGCGCAGGCATTTGGGCATGGACAAATGCTATTTCTGCTTCGGGGAGTAGCGTCTTGAGCGTCTGGGTGATTTTGGGGAGCTCTTTGATTTGGTTATGAACGAAAAATGCCTGTCCCCCTCGCTGAAGTTCGGCCTCTAAGGCGCTCTTCACTAACTCCCACGAGAAGGGGCGGACTTTAGTTTCCACGGGCACGCGGTTTTTGGGCGGAGTAGTAATCAGTGAGATAGACCGAATCCCATGCAGCGCCATCTGCAAAGTGCGCGGTATGGGCGTAGCACCCATAGAAAGGGTATCCACGGTGGGATATTTAGCCCGTAGCTTCTCTTTGGCAACGACGCCGAACTTGTGCTCTTCATCTATGATAAGCAGCCCTAAGTCCCGAAAGCTCACATCCTCCGACAGGAGCCGATGCGTGCCGACGATAATATCTATTTCTCCGGCAGCAAGTTTTTTGAGGATTTCTTTTTGCTCCTTAGGGGATTGGAGGCGACTTAGGGCTGCGAAGCGCACAGGAAACCCCTCCAATCGCGCCTCTATGG
>CAZZMF010000264.1:0-2545 GCA_964655255.1 uncultured Sphingobacteriaceae bacterium | reverse complement strand
TCTCATCAGCGATGTACCTGTGGGGCTTTTTTTGAGTGGAGGAACGGACTCATCGCTCGTGGCAGCGCTGGCTGTCGCAGAAGGACATCGCCTACGAGCTTTTAGTATAGGATTCGCCGAAAGCAGCTATAATGAACTGCCTTATGCCCAAGCTGTGGCTAAACATTTGGGGATACCCATAGAGTACGAAATCCTTCACCCAGATGAGGCGCTCCACCTTATCCCACAAGTGGTGCAGTGGTATGATGAACCGTTTGGGGATGTGTCAGCGCTGCCGACCTATTTGGTATCGCGTTTAGCTGCCCGTCATGTGAAGGTGGTCTTAGCGGGAGATGGCGGCGATGAACTTTTCTGGGGGTATGGACGATACCGTTGGGCACAGCGCCTCAAGTACGGTCGCCTCGCATGGCAAATAGGCGCCTTGGCTTTGAGCGTATCGGGTAGCTCGCGCTTGCGCCGGGTCAGCGGACTCCTGCACCTGCCCACCCACGCTATCCCCGAACACATATTCTCTCAGGAACAATACACTTTCAGTTGGCGAGAGATACAGCACCTCTTACAGGATGCACTACCAGCATGGAAAACGCCCTATGCGCTCCCCTCTGACTCTGCCGAAGCCCAAGCCGCATGGGACTTTCTCCATTATCTGCCCGACGACCTGCTGACGAAAGTAGATAGAGCTTCCATGCAGCACAGCTTAGAGGTGCGTGTGCCACTTCTGGATAAGCGCTGGGTAGCCATAGCATGGCAAGTACCTAACACCCTCAAAGTGCCCCAAGGAGGAAAAGCCATTCAGTATAAGCCCCTGCTGAGGCGGATTTTACGCAAGCATCTGCCCGCTTACCTTGTAGAACGGAAAAAGTGGGGCTTTACTATCCCTCTGGCGGATTGGATAGCGGGACCTTTGCAAGAGTGGGTTCGCACTTATACAGCTTCGGAGGTTCTCAAAGCAGCGTATGGCATACGAGGCGCGGCAGTAGAAAAGCTATGGCGCCGTTTTTTATTGGGCGAGCGGTTTTTGGCGATGCGGCTATGGCTGCTGGCACAGATTGGGCACTTTGCGCAGGACTGATACTGATGTTGTGCATGTACTTTCGCTTTTGGCGGTGCGGCGGCGCCGAAGGCGCCGCCGCACCCCACAGAGAACCCACGCACGTCAGCGCTTTATACTCACCACAAGCGAAGCGCAAAAAGCAAAACACATGTAGAGCTTTAGTATAAGCACTCACTTATTACGCCGCCAGTTTTCTAAAAAGCGGGTATTGTAAGTGCCTTTGCGGAAGTTTTCATCTCGTAGGATTTCCTTGAGAATCGGAATGGTTGTGCGCAGCCCTGGTCCATCTATGATAAATTCATCCAGAGCTCGGAGCATTTTGTTGATGACTTCCTCACGGGAAAAGTCCGAGACGATGAGTTTGGCTATCATAGAGTCATAATATGGCGGGATAGTGTAGTTTGCATACACGTGGGTATCCACGCGCACGCCATGACCGCCGGGTTTGTGAAAGTCTTGGATTTTGCCGGGGCTGGGACGAAAGTCCGCGTAAGGGTCTTCGGCGTTGATGCGCACTTCCATCGCCCAGCGATTTTGCGGAAAATAATGCCGTCCAGAGACAGGCGTGCCAGCCGCCACCTTGATTTGCTCTTTGATAAGGTCAAAAAAGAAGATCTCCTCTGTGACGGGATGTTCTACTTGGATGCGGGTGTTCATCTCCATGAAGTAAAACTCGCCGGTGTCTTGGTCTAAGATAAACTCCACGGTGCCGGCGCTTTCGTAGCGAATAAACTTGGCGAGCTTGACGGCGGCTTCGCCCATGCGTTCCCGCAGTTCGGGGGTGAGGATAGGGCTTGGAGCTTCTTCTATGAGCTTTTGATACCGGCGCTGAATGGTACAATCCCGTTCTGAGAGATGAGAGACATTGCCGTACTGGTCGCCGACGACCTGTATTTCTATATGGCGGGGGTTTTGGATGTACTTTTCCATGTACAGCCCGTCGTTGCCGAAGGCGGCTTTGGCTTCGGCGCGGGCGATATTCCAAGCGTCTTCTAAATCCTCAGGCTTCCAGACGATGCGCATGCCTTTGCCCCCGCCGCCCGCTGTGGCTTTGAGCAGAACGGGAAAGCCAATCTCCTTAGCCACTCGACGCGCCTCTGATAGGTTCTGTAATACTCCCTCTGACCCCGGCACAGTAGGGACACCTGCTTTTCGCGCCGTGGCTTTTGCTGTGGCTTTATCGCCCATAGCTGCAATCGCTTCTGGCGACGGACCAATAAACTTTACTCCATATTCGGCACAAATGCTCGCAAACTTTTCATTTTCTGACAAAAAGCCATAGCCGGGGTGCACTGCATCTGCCGCTGTGACCTCCACCGCCGACATAATCGCTGGGATGTTGAGATAACTGTCCTTGCTCGGCGGCGGCCCAATGCATACCGCTTCATCCGCAAAACGCACGTGCAAGCTTTCCCTATCCGCCGTGGAATACACCGCTACCGTCGGTATCCCCAACTCCTTGCAGGTGCGGATGATCCGCAGGGCAATCTC
>CAZZMF010000263.1:0-2556 GCA_964655255.1 uncultured Sphingobacteriaceae bacterium | reverse complement strand
CTCTTAGACTGGGGCGTAGCGGTCGTTCCGGGGACTGGTTTCGGTTCAGAGAAGCACATTCGGATCAGTTATGCGGTAGCGCTGGCTGAGATCCAGGCGGGGCTACCTCGTCTCGCAGAAGCGCTCCGTGCTCTGGGCTAAGCGTCTGCTTGGGCTGTTCCTTCTCCTTTTCACGCCAGTACTCCTACTGCGGACGCTTACGCCCATTTACGACTTTTCTCAAGGGCGCCCTTTCGCAGGGGAGCACTGGTATAATCCCTTCTCCGCAGAGACGCTAACATGGAGCCGAGCCAACTTCCATATCCATAGTCGCACCTGGGGCGGCATTACTAATGGCTATCAAATGCCCTCAGAGATTCGCCGCGTGTATGATAGTCTCGGGTATGCGTGGATAGGGATTTCAGACTACCAGCGCATCAACCCCGAAAGTCCTATCCCTGTCTATGAACACGGATGGAGTATAGGCAAGGTCCATCAACTCTGCTTTTGGGCGACCTCGGTGCTATGGTGGGATTATCCTTTGTGGCAGACCCTTTCAGCGAAACAGCATGTTCTGCGCCTCTTGCGTCCGACGACACCATTTCTGGTGGTGGCGCATCCGCAGTTTCGTCCCTATCAGACCTATACCGGGAGCGAACTGGCGCAGTTGGGAGGATATGACGCCGTGGAAGTCCTCAATCGCTACGGCGATTCTGTCGCCGAATGGGATAGTGCGCTCTCTTCTGGGCATTTTGCTTCTATCATCGCCAGTGATAACGCCCACGATGTTCATAATCCCCATCAAGTCATGAGCCGTTGGACAGAAGTGAATCTGCCTCCAGGGGCGCCTTTGGAGAGCTTGCAGGTAGCCCTTTTAGCGGGTCGTACAGTGGGATACAAGAACCGCACACCTTATCCTATCCGCTTGGGTGCCTATCCTCTCTTTACTGAGATAGCGCTGATAGGGGATACGATGGTAGAAGTGCGACTTTCACAAGTCGTAGATAGCTTGCGCCTGATTGGGCAAGGGGGACAGGTGCGTGCCGTGGCTTATCAGACAGACCATTTGATGTATCGGATAAAGCGCGACGACACTTATTTACGCGCCGAAGCTTACACCCGTGAAGTGGAAGTTTATAGTTCTCCGCTGGTGCGGGGCGCGCCTGTGCGACGCGGCATACCTCCCATCCACTGGGGGCTTACTGTCCTAAGTAGCTTGGGGTGGGGAAGCCTGACGCTGCTTATAGGATATCTGGGACTGCGACTTTTTCGCGCCAGACGCGATAAACAAGTGCGGGATAAATCTCCCGTTCCACCGCCTGAATAAACCTTTCCATCTCCTCTGCGGATAAGCCGGCGACGGGCAGCCTTAGTTGGTAAAGGATGGGACCTTCATCATACTGCTCGGAGACCCAGTGCACGGTGAAGCCGCTTTCCGCAGCGCCTGCGGCGGCGACGGCTTCATGTACGCGTCGCCCGTACATGCCCTTCCCCCCAGAAGCAGGTAGGAGCGCTGGATGGCTATTGAGAATGCGTTCAGGATAGGCAGCCACCACTTCTCTCGGCACCAGCGCTAAAAAGCCCGCCAGTACGATGAGCTTCACTTCATGTTGTTGGCATAGGGTGAGCCAGTTTTGAGCGGTATTGTGGATGGGGTGGACGGGTATGCCTAAGCTTTCCAGAGCGGAGCGGTTTGCCGACGCTCTATCTACAAAGCCGATCACAGACACCTGACGGCTAAGCAGATATTGCGCTACAGCCGCCGCTAAGCGTCCCCGTCCAGAGTAGGCTATAGCGCAGGTGGGCATGGGTCAGGTTTTTTTCCGGCAAACTCAGCTTCCTCCCGCATGCCCAGCTTCTCAGAAGCTTCGCCATATAGTGCCCATAGTTCTGGGGCATAGGGGTTGATCTCCAGAGCCGTGCTGAGGTACTTGTGAGCTTCGGTAGGGTCTTTTTGGAGAAGGAGGCGGGCGTAACTTACCATTACAGGTAAGTGTGAGGGGAAGCGTTTGATAAGGTCATTAGCGCGTTGGGGGGCATCTTTGAGCTGAAAGGTCTCCCACAGAAGCGTGTCGGCGGAGGTGCGTAGGTCTTTACTTACAGAGTCTAAAAGCGCATGCACAGATTGACTCTGATTACGGGCGTGTAAGATTTCTGCTTGCAATAGGCGCAGGCGCACGGAGGTAGGCACGCGGGCTAAGCCAGCTTGGATTTTTTCCTCTGCGCCGCTGGTATCGCCTTGCTGCAAAAAGAGTCGCGCCACCCATTCATAAGGGGTATCATATTTAGCGCCGGCGTCTATCCACGGGCGCAAAATGACGACAAGATTTTGTATGTCGCGGCGCAGATAGGCGTAGTATCCGAAGCGCAGATAGTCGGCATCGGTCCAGCTTTGAGGTGGGTCTAAGAGAGCCATTTCTTGGGAGCGTCCGGCGGCGGCGAGTAAGAGGGAGACTTCGCGGCGTCCCGCTTCCTCTAACTCAGGATAGCTACCCCAGAGCCGGCTAATGAGGGCATACGCTACATCCCAGCAGCCACCTTCAGCATAAGCGTAGCCAGCATAAAGCGAGTCTACTG
>CAZZMF010000262.1:0-2560 GCA_964655255.1 uncultured Sphingobacteriaceae bacterium | reverse complement strand
AGCCTGGTGAGAAATAATAAAATGCTGGCAGAGAGTACGCTACATGGGGCGCGGCGGCGCCTTCGGCGCCGCCGCGCCCCCTCAAAAGACAAAAGAATGCGCCACTTTGGTATTACTCAGAAGAGTTTTTTTCGTCAGGCTGTGGGCATCGGGACGCAGCAGGAAAAAAATACGGCACCCGCACGCTCAGTCCTGCAGCGACCAGCGCGAGGGCTACGCCTTGATAGAGGGTACGCCATTTTATGAGCACCGTGCCTACCCATATCGCTGCAAAAGGGTATGTAAGTGCCAGATACCGATTGGCTAAAGGGGGCGTTTCCCATGCGTCACCGCCGACATACACATTATAAGCGCTCATGGCGCCTATGATCCCAAGCGAAAGAAGAGCTAAGGGCATTTGCCAGCCGCGTCGCAGGAGTCCGACCACCGTCAGTGTCCAGAGGGGCAGATTGATAAGCAGAAGGTTGCCCAGCAGCGCCAGCAGCCCATTAGCTACCCGCAGAAAAAGCGGAATAGAAGACACTTTCAGGCGATAAGTATTCGGCACCAACTCTCCATAATAAGCCCATCGGGCTATGGTAAGCCCTCCCAGGACCACCCCAGAGAGCACCAGCACTTTTATAATCGGAGCGCCCTGCCGCTGTCGCCAGCTTATGTATGCCCCTATCACGACGGCTGGCACTAAAAAGTCCATTCGTATGAGCAGTCCGAGCGCTATCAGAAATAGCATCAGCGCATCTACCTTTTCCCGGCTCAGAGCCCGATAAGCCAGAAAGACAGTCAGCGCCATAAGCGCCCCTGTCTCTAACCCCCCGATATGCCATATCCAAGCTGGCTGTAGAAGCACCAGTACCCACTGTGCCAGACGCCCTACCTCTTCGGAAAAGTACAGTTCAGCGATTTTTTTCACATAGTGGAGCTGGATAAGCAGTGTACCGATGCCTGTGAGAATGATGGGCAGAGCCATCAGGTTCGGGGAAATAGGGAAAAGGTGCCAGAATGCCATGTAAAACACCCACAAGGGATTGGTGAAACCCTCTACTTTATCGGCGCCGCAGTACCACACCAGCCCACACCCTTGTACCAGACTACGAGCGTAGTTCATGGAAATCATCGCATCATCCATGAGGATGAGCCGCAGCGGGCGCCCGGTAGTAGGGTCTTTTTCCGTCATGAAAAACCACACAAACCATACGATCTCCAATAGGAGCACGATGTAGGGAAGTCGCGACCTTGTAAAGATGCTTTTTGTCTGAAAAGCAAATATAGCAAGTTTATTCATAAATCTATGGCGATTACTTTGGAAGGTTCATAGGGCGTCTGAGCCAGAAGCCCCGCTCATCATATACAAATCGCCGCTGAAACTCCGGCAGGTAGGATTCTGCGGCACAGGAAAAAGTGTAGTTCCGTCCTATCCGTGCCCGCTTCCCTATAAAGACTATTTGTGAGGAGGTATCTTGGAGCACTTTGTCTATGCCTACCCTTGTGTGTCCAGGGGCATAGATGTGATACACGCGAGCAGGGGCATAACAAGTGGGTGAGCTACGACTGACACTGGTATCACACTTACCAAAATAGTCCCGATAGCGGTACCCAGGATAAAAGTACGGCGTCGTACCTGCCGGTCCGAGCCATATACTGCCTTCTCGGGATAGTCTCAGTGCCTCTACATCAAAGGGCACGAATACCGAATAGTGATTATTGGGGGCTATTTTGGAAAGGGAGTGTGCATGGGGATGCAAAAGTAAAAAATAGGGAAGCCGTGTAGAGAAGCCATTCGCAACTAAAAGAATACCTGCCCCCCGAAGGATAGGCTTAAAGTTACTAAGCATCGTAGCTGCCCATATAGCCGCACAGGGATATAAGGGGGCTAAATAGCGATTGGATAATGCTTGGGTCTCCCAGGCATCTCCCCCCGTATAAATCGCATAGGCATTGAGCGCCAGAAATAGCCAGAGCCAGACTGCCCGCAGGGGCTCCGTTCCTTTCCGTCGGAAAAAACCCAGACTGACCAGAAACCAGAAAGGTAAGTTGATAATCAACATACTGCCCAGTTGCGAGAGGAGACCATTCGCTGCACGCAAAAAGATAGGAATAGAAGAGACCTTGAGGCGATAGGTATTGGGCACAATGTCCTCATAATACCACCAGCGCAGGAGGATTAGCCCCCCAAGCATAGCCCCAGCCACAACGCCTACGCGTAGCAGGATATTTAGGTTTCGATGGTGCCAGCTCCAGTATCCGGTCAGTGCTCCAACAATCACTAAAAAGTCCATTCGTATTAGAAGCCCAATAGCCATAAGAAAGAGACAAATGCCGTCTATACCTTGCATCTGTGTAGTGCGGTATATTAGGAAAGTCGTGAGAGCCATCAAAGCGCCGGTTTCTAATCCCCCGATGTGCCACATCCACACAGGCGGTAGCAGAACTAATAGCCACTGACTGAGTCCAACCACCGCGTTTGAGAAATGTCTTTCTGCTATTTTTCTGGCATAGTAGAGTTGTATGAAAACCGTTCCTATCCCGGTTAGCACGATAGGTAACGACATGAGGGTAGGAG
>CAZZMF010000261.1:0-2561 GCA_964655255.1 uncultured Sphingobacteriaceae bacterium | reverse complement strand
TCTCAAGAAGCCCCTTATCGCTGCCGTCAGCGGATACGCCTTAGGGGGGGGGTGTGAGTTAGCTATGCTGTGTGATATTATCATAGCGAGTGAGACGGCGCAGTTTGGGCAGCCAGAGATCAAAATCGGGGTCATTCCTGGCGCGGGGGGGACGCAGCGGCTTACCCGAGCTATCGGCAAGTCCCGGGCGATGGAATACATTCTGACTGGACGATTTTTCTCTGCTAAACAAGCTGAAGCCTGGGGATTGGTCAGCCGAGTGGTGCCCGTAGAGCTATACCTGGAGGAGGCGCTTAACCTTGCTGCGGAGATTGCTTCCATGCCGCCGATTGCCGTCCAACTCGCTAAACAGTGCGTCAACAAAGCCTATGAACTCTCCTTAGAAGAAGGACTGCACTTTGAACGGAAAAACTTCTACTTGCTCTTCGCTACGGAGGACCAGAAGGAGGGCATGCGTGCCTTCATGGAGAAGCGCGCACCTCAGTGGAAAGGACGATAAGGTATTCCTTTCAGCCGGGTCCCAGTCAGCTCTATCCCCGCGTAGCCTACTGGACAGAGGTTGCTTTACGAGAGGGGCTTCTTTCTCGGTATCACCGTGATCCTGTATGGAAGGCGCTTTTTGCTCAGGCGCAGAGGGCGGTGGGGCAGTACTTGGGGCTGCCTGAGGGGTGGACGGTCGCCTTCGTTAGCAGCGCCACAGAAGCTTGGCAAATCCTTGCCGATGCCACAGCTCATTTATCCAGCATACATATCACCCAGGGGGAGTTTGGACGCCGGTGGTATGCCCTCCAGCGCGCGGTGTCACCTTCGGCAGTGGAGGTGGCTTTGAATATGGAAGAGCCATGGGCGGAGGAGATAGCTAAGCTTGGCATCCTCTACTCCCAGGTTGAACATGTAGCCGCTGTGCATGTAGAGACTTCTATTGGAGGGTGGCTTCCGCAGATAGGACTTTTACGGAAAGCTTTTCCTGCAGCTATTATCGCTGTAGATGCGACAAGTAGTCTGGGGGGAATTACTTTGCCGTGGGAGGCGATAGATGTGGCATTTGCTTCGGTGCAAAAGTGCTTGGGGCTGCCGCCCGGCATGGCACTCCTGCTGGTCTCCCCAAATCTCGCCGAGCGGTATCGTCCTCTTCCTCGCCAGCGGTACCATAGCCTCGGTTTTCTCATAGAAAAGGCACAGACCCATGAGCCGACTCACACGCCCGCTTTGCTGCATATTTTTCTCCTGGGTCACCTCTTACCGGAGTTACCCCCTCTCGTGGAAACTGAGCGTCTCTTATACCAGCGAGCCTGGTGGCTCTATGAAGAAATGCAGCGTCTGGGATTTAGGCTACTGCTTCCTGAGCCTTACCGTTCGCCGACGGTACTGAACTTGTACTGGGATAATCCCTCTGGAATAGCTGCGCTTCATCACCATACGGAGAAACACGGGCTGTACTTAGGATGGGGATACGGCGCACATAGGGATACTACTTTTAGAGTAGCTAACTTTCCAGCCATACCAGATATGGCTTACCACGAACTTATCAGCATTCTGAGGGAGGTAGTGTAGCCTAATCATAGACGGCTGAAAGTAAAATAAGATGGCGTAGCCATACTAAGAAACCTGCACGCTGGATAAGCACTAAACGCGTACGCTGCCATTTTTTCGTATGACTTTTACTGTGTGAGTTACGATACCGAAGAGTGCTTACCTTTGTCGTATGGTCAGTTTTAAGAACCTCCTGGGCAGTCGCAGCCTTTCACAGCTGGGCTTACAGGAGATGCCTCTGCCAGTTGAGCTGGCGGATCTGATGGCAAAGCTATTTCCCGAGCCGGTGCTCGTCCTGGATAAAACGAACCATCGGATCGTATGGGCCAGCCCTGGCATGATGCTGCTCACAGGATATGATGGGAAACAGCTACGCGTGCTGGATGCCCGCAAGCTCATAGAGCAGTTCTTTGATCCTTTTCAGGAGGTTATGGCATTGTACGAGCAGGGCGCTCCTGACGGACAGTTTTCCGTACGATTTCGTGCGCCCGGCGGCGAGAAAATAGTCCTCGGTGTATGGATGCGTCTGCCAGACGGTGTGCAGGGCAATCAAGCCTTCATGCTGATGCTGCGGGATGTTACCGAACTAGAGCTGCTCAGGCAGGAGCTCCTCCAGTACTCCGAAGAGCTTCAGCAGCAGTTAGACGCCAACCGGGCACTTGCGGAGGAGCGCGAGCGCACCTACCAAAAACTGCGCGAGCAAACAGAAAAGCTACGGCTCATCTCAACAGCGACCGCTTATTCTAACACCATGAAGTTTATCCTAACGCCGGATGGCACGATCGTCTGGGTCAACCGGTTCTTTGAGCAGGCATCGGGCTGGTCGGCGTCGGAACTGATTGGAAAAAATGTGAGGGATATTGGAGGTTCTTTTGCCCACCTTCTGTATAGTCCTGATGCGAAGCCGACGGAGGAGACGCTTATTACCCGGCACTTTCACAGGGCGCCGTTTACAGAAGAGATATTTGCGTACGACAGGCAGGGACGCGGCTATTGGATGCTGCTCACTGTCGCCCCTGTCCCCGATG
>CAZZMF010000260.1:0-2574 GCA_964655255.1 uncultured Sphingobacteriaceae bacterium | reverse complement strand
GTTGAGGGTTATTGTTTGCTTCGCTGCGGGTCTGGGCACTGAGCGTACCATTAACATAACGGATGTGAGTGCCAGCATTGTCGGATTGGTTCATAACATTCTGCCTCATAAGTGAGTCTATGACACCGGAGGGCTGCCCCCCACCGCTTTGACTGAAAGTAATGCGGAAGCTCCGGGATGCTGATTTATCGTTTTTGTCAGTTACAGTATAGGTGATTTCATACGTGGTAGGGCTTTGAGGGTCGAAAGGGAAGGTATCACGAATCGTGAAAGCAGTTCCATTAGGTGCAGGCCTATTAGAATATCCATCGCCGGTGGTGGAGCCGTCCCGTCTGACGACGCAGGAATAGGTTTTGAGGTCAGCGTCGTCTTTTCCGCTACCTTTTTTCACGGAGAGTTCAATGATGATCGGACGAGGTTGTCCGATGATGATGGTGTCCTGAGCCCTAACGGTAGTTCCTGAGCCGACGATGATCTCTGGACCATTTTGCTCTTTTTCCTTTTTACAAGCGACGAATGTCGCTACGACGAGGGCTGTGAGGAGCCCTACGGATGTCAGTCTTGCTATGCTGCGCATACTGGCGCAAAGGTACACATAATCTTGGGAAGTGGGGAGGATAGCTGCATGTAGTTAGGAATGGGTATGCTCTAAAGTGCGCAGATACTGGGTACGGCGGCGGGCGGCGCCCGGCGTCATAAGACGCGGAGCTATCCCAAGCAGGGCAGGGAAGAGCGATACCAAGCGGGCAGCGATGGCTTTATTGAGAGGCAGGAGAATCTCTCTGGGGCGGCGTCGGATAGCGCGCCAGACGGCACGAGCCACCGCCTCCGGCGCGAGGAGCCCACCCGCTGATAGAGTATAAACGCTCTCCGGCTTCGGTAGTTCGTTGAAAATAAGCGGTGTAGCGACTGGTCCCGGACAGATCACCGTCACTGGCACCCCCCGAGGGCGCAGTTCCATATCCAGCGCAAGGCTAAAGCCTCGTACAGCAAACTTCGTTGCTGTATAACCGACAATCCCCGGTATAGGCGCCACGCCTGCCATGGAAGCGATATTGATGATGTGCCCTTGTCCCCGTGCGGCGAAGTGCCGCCCAAAGGTTTGCGCGCCGTAGATGACGCCGTCCAGATTGACCCGTGCCTGCAAGTGCCACTCCTCTATGGGCTGCTCAATAAAAGTCCCCGCTCGCATGATGCCCGCCATTTGGATGAGGATGTCGGTGTCTTTATGGCGTTCCGCGGCAGCTTCCCACGCTTGTAAGTCGGTGACGTCCAGTGTCTCTATGTGGGAGCCGTCGGGCACCTGCGGAAAGGCTTTGGCGAGGGCAGCGTCACTGGCATCAGTCAAAATCAGATGGAATCCCTTTTGCCACAGCAGGCGAGCGGTGGCTTGTCCGATTCCACCTGCCGCCCCCGTGATCAGCACCTTAGGCATAAGCAGCGACCGACTTCGAAGGGCTGGGGAGCGGATGGCGCGCAATAAGCTTATCCAAAGTCTCGGCGTATTCGTACCACTCTACCTCCCATACATGACGGGGGCTTTCTGCGAAGCGCCGCGCGTGCTCCTCCCAGTACCGGGCGGTTTGGGCTTCTACATCCGAAGGCAAGCGATACACGCCCCTAATGTACCGAGCCACGAGCGCCGCTTGCTTTTCGGCAAGATTCCAAATGCAACCGTTGGGCTGGATCAGCCCCATGAAAAAGAGCTTGGGTTCGTCGAGATGAAAGATATGCAGGTAAATGCGCTTGGCTTTTTCCCCTCGGGGAACAAGCGCTTCGGGCAGGTAGGGGAAGGCCACCTCGTAGCCCGTAGCCCAGATGATGGTATCATACTCGCCGACAGTGCCGTCGGTGAAATACACCCGCTGTCCTTCGAGCCGCTCTATGCCCGGGCGAATGCGTACTTTCCCATGGCGGGTATGATAGAGAAGTTCGCTATTCACGAGGGGATGCGTATAGAAAAGTGGGGTGTTGGGTTCGGGCATGCCATAGCGCCGCAGCGGTCCAAGCATAAGCTTGAGACTAAGGTTAGAAAAGAAGCGGCGCATGGGCTTGGGGAGTGGGGCGATGGTTTTTCGGTACAGTTCATCGGTCGGTATGCCGAAGAAGCTGAACTTGGGCAGGATGTGGTATCCGCGTCGGATGGATACATCTACGGATTTAGCGACGCGGACGGCATCTACGGCGATATCAGCGCCGGAGTTGCCTAAGCCGACGATGAGCACGCGCCTGTCAGCAAGCTGCAGGGGGCGCTTGTAAGCGTGAGAATGGTAGCTTTCCCCTGTAAAAGTGCCGGGATAAGACGGCATCAGGGGCTTCCAGTGGTGTCCCGAAGCGGCGAGCAGGTAGCGGCTATGATAGATTTCGCCAGTGGAAGTGGTGATGGTCCAGCCTTCGGGGGTAGGCTCGGCTTTTTCTACGCTTATCCCGAAGCGTATATGCTCCAATAGCCCGAAGTGTTCTGCATAAGCTCTGAGATACCGTTGTGCCAGATGATGTGGCACATAATCGGGCCACTCCTCCGGGAAAGGAAAGCCCTCATAATGGGAGCAGGCTTTGGAGGTGATCATGGTG
>CAZZMF010000259.1:0-2584 GCA_964655255.1 uncultured Sphingobacteriaceae bacterium | reverse complement strand
TTTATCCATAAGTTGGCAGTCCGTGCAAGCGCCGCAAGGTTCTATTCCATCTCCATAAGGGCAGAAAAGGGCTTTGGTAAGCATCCATGCGCTTACGGTTTTGCCAACGCCTTCTGGTCCGATCCAGAGCAGTGCCTGCGGCACCCGGTCGGGGAAAAGGGGGCGCCACCTTTCCTGTATCTCCTTCGCTTGGGGAACCTCGCTCCACTGCACACCCGAAGGTCGCAATTTTGGGATACATGCAAAAAGTAGAGAATGCTACGGCGATTATTTTGTTTCGTTTGTCGTACCTTTGCTACGCTTATGATTACTACGACGCAGCAAGACTTCAAAGTCGCTGACCTCTCCCTCGCCGAATGGGGAAGACGGGAGATACGCTTGGCGGAAGCGGAGATGCCCGGACTAATGGCGCTTCGTGAGCGTTATAGAGACAGCAAACCCCTCCGAGGTGCGCGTATCGCCGGCTGCCTCCACATGACCATAGAAACAGCCGTATTGATTGAGACTCTCGTGGAACTGGGAGCAGAAGTCCGCTGGGCTTCTTGCAATCCTTTCTCTACTCAAGACCATGCAGCAGCCGCGATTGCCGCGGCGGGGATCCCTGTATTTGCATGGAAGGGGCAGACCGAAGAAGAATACTGGTGGTGCATAGAACAGACGCTTTACTTCGGCAGTAAGGACCGACCCCTGAATATGATCTTGGATGATGGAGGCGATCTTACGTGGCTGATTATTGAGAAGTACCCCGAACTGGCAAAAAATATCAAAGGCGTCTCGGAAGAAACAACTACTGGCGTACGCCGATTGTATGAATATGCTGCGCAAGGGCGGCTGCCTTTCCCCGCTATCAATGTAAATGATTCCGTAACGAAGTCCAAGTTTGACAACATATACGGCTGCCGTGAATCGGCGGTAGATGCGGTGCGCCGAGCTACAGGGGTCATGATCGCTGGCAAAACCGTCGTCGTCGCTGGTTATGGAGATGTCGGCGCTGGGACAGCCCAAGCTTTTGCAGGTGCTGGCGCCCAAGTCATCGTGACCGAAATAGACCCTATCTGTGCCTTACAAGCGGTCATGGATGGCTTTCGCGTGATGAAAATGGATAATGCCGTGCCCCTCGCTGATATTATCATCACTGCCACAGGCAACCGCGATGTGGTCGTCGGACGCCACTTCCTCGCCATGAAAGACAAAGCCATCGTCGGCAATATCGGGCACTTTGACTTGGAGATAGATGTCGCATGGCTCAATAAGCACTATGGACACACCAAATACACCATCAAGCCCTATGTGGACGTCTATAATGTGGAAGGCAAAGAGATCATTCTCCTCGCTGAGGGGCGCTTGATGAATCTCGCCTGCGCAGAAGGGCATCCGTCCTTCGTCATGTCTTGCTCCTTCTCTAATCAAGTGCTTGCCCAAATAGAGCTCTGGACAAAAGGCGACCAGTACGAAAATAAAGTCTACACCTTACCTAAGCACTTGGATGAGATGGTGGCTCGCCTTCATTTAGAAAAGCTTGGCGCTGAACTGGATGAACTCACCCCCGAACAAGCAGCTTATATCGGTGTGCCCATAGAAGGTCCTTACAAGCCTGATTGGTACCGCTACTGATCTCCAAAAAGATAAGGGGAGGCTTTATCGCCTCCCCTTCGTTTTTTGATAGGCTATGGGCTACTACTTTGCCTTAGTTTTTTCGTAGAAAAGCTGCTCCCATGCTTGTTCGCGTTCGGCTGCCTCGGTGATATAGGGCGTGAAGTAGGCTATATTGAGTAAGAGCCAGTTAAGCACATTGGCAGGGAAGTAGGTCGGACGAACAAAATCTACAAAAAGTACTACACGCAGACCGTTGGTGTTGTTATGCACTTCATGGTCAAAGCAGTCATCAAAGATCATGACTTTTCCTTCTTCCCAGTGGAGCTTTTGGTCATGCACGCGGATCCAGCAGTTTTCTTTTGGTTCGGGGACTATGAGTCCGAGATGCAAGCGCAGAACGCCATTATAGGGACCACGATGGGGCGGGATGTATTTTCCGGGCTCTAAAATGGAGAAAAATGCTGTTCGGATGCCGGGGATGCGCCGCAGCAAGCGGGTCGTTTCCGGGCAAAGTTCAGCGTTGCGCTGGCTCCAGCGCCCATACCCGCAGAAGAGAAAGGTTTTCCAGTTTTTGTCCTGCGTGATGGTACTCACCTGCGGTACCAGTTCATGAAAAGCTGGAAGGTCATCCTTGTATTGGAGCACTTTGTCCAGTTCTGCCCGAATCAGCTGCCAGTTATCTTCTAACTCCTTCACCCAAGGAAAGAGGGATTTATCATATACGGGGGGATTGCCATGGACGGAGAACCGGGCATTCACTTCCTCGACGAAGTTTACGATGCCTTGCAGGATTTTTTCTTTGAAGGTTTTAGGCGGGGCTAAAACCCCTTTGTACACACGGCTTGCCATGCGGCAAAGTTATCTCAAAGTGAAAAATCGTGATAGGCTTTTGTATATACTTGGGTGGCGGCGGCGCCGAAGGCGCCGCCGCCACCCCATGTAGTCTGCTCTCTGCCAGCATTTTATTCTTTCCCGCAAGGCTGCACAA
>CAZZMF010000258.1:0-2588 GCA_964655255.1 uncultured Sphingobacteriaceae bacterium | reverse complement strand
ACCATGAAGTCATACGTGATCCGTTCGCCGCTGCGTGTAATGACGGCGTTTTGCTCCGGCTCAAAAGTTTCTACCCAGTCTTTGATCCATGTGACCTCCTTTGGAATGTAATCTGCTTCGCGGCGAATGGTATCTTCTACCTTGTAAACGCCGCCCCCGACCAGCGTCCATGCAGGCTGATAGTAATGCGTCTCACTGGGCTCTATCAGCCCGATCTGCAGGTCCGACTTCTTCCGCAGGAGGTAGTTCATCACTGACAAGCCGGCGTTGCCGCCACCTACAATAAGGACTTGGAAGTGCTTGCGCGTGCTCATACTTATCCGAGTTTAGGTTTAGTTCCGTCCTAAAGTACAACAAATTACTAATGCAACAAGTTCTTCATTTGATGCAAGAGATGCAAAATGCCCTCACAAACAAGGCTTCTATTGACTGGGCATGGGGAAGGCGGGTATCCTTCTGAGCGTGCAAAAATCCCTACCTTTGTAGAGAATGCAAGCGCTCAGAGAAATAGAAGCGCGCCTGACGGAGTGGGTCTCGGCGCAGTTAGCTGAGGCTTTCCCAGAGGCTTTTTTGGTAGAGGCGCGCCTACGCGTGCATGGACCAGAGCCAGAGGTCTATTTGCGGGTAGATACAGATAAAGGCATCACCTTAGACGAATGCGTCAAAGTCCATCTGTATCTCAAAGATAAACTGGCAGCCGTAGACTGGCTACCTGAAAATGTCGGACTGAGTGTGAGCTCGCCCGGGATAGGGGCACCCCTGCGCCTCAAGCGCCAGTACTACCAAAACATTGGTCGCCTCCTTGCCGTACGCACCAAAGCCGGTACTGTGCGCGGCATTCTCAGCGCCGTTACAGACGATGGCATAGAGCTCAAGTATCACCATAAAACCCATTCTCTACCTTGGACAGAGATACTGTCCGCCAGAGTAGAACTTCCTCGTCATACCCCTCCACGTCGTTATAAATCCAAATAATGCCTATGCCGCGCACCAAATCCTCTAAAATCTCCGATAAAGAGAAGCTCTTTCGGCAGCGCTTGCATGAAGCCATGCAAGAGTTTATCCACCAGCACGGCATACCCAAGGAGCGTTTTGCTGAGGTGATGAGAGATGCGATCTTAGATGTTTTGGTACGCTCGGAGAAAAACGAAGCCCTCAAGCGAGCCTATTCCGTCATCGTAAATGCTGATACAGCTGACATTCAGATTCTACGGCGACGAGTTATTGTCCCTGACGAAGAAGTAGAAGATGAGAGATGGCAGATACCCTTGAGTGCTGCCTTGGAAAAAGACCCCCAAGCTACCCCCGGTGAAGACTTTTACGAGGAAATAGAGCTTGTCAGCCTGAACCGCAACCAAATAGACCAGCTCAAAGCCCGCCTCAAACAGCAGCTCCGGGATTTGGAGCGTCGTGCCTTATACGAGCGGTACATACACATGGTCGGGGAAATCATCACCGGGGAAGTCCTCAAAACTACCCGAGACGAACTGATAGTACTCCATGAAGGCAACGAGTTATCCCTGCCGCGAACCGAGCTTATCCCCAAAGACGAATATATCCCCAAAGACAGTGCGCTGGCTTTTCGGCGAGGGCGCAATACCTCCAGTATCGTCAAAGCCGTTGTTCATCAAGTTTTAGATCCCAAAAAGGCTCCCGCTTCACGTCCAATAGTGATCTTGTCGCGGACAGCGCCGGCTTTTCTGGAAGCGCTTCTCAAGTTGGAGATACCCGAGATTTATGACGGGATTATCAGTATCAAGAAGGTCGTGCGCATCCCCGGCGAACGCGCTAAGGTGCTCGTGGAAAGCTACGATGACCGCATAGACCCTGTGGGCGCATGTGTAGGGGTCAAAGGTACCCGCATTCGTCCCGTCGTAGAAGAGTTGCGGGGAGAATACATCGACATTATCCCTTACAACCCTGATGTGAAGCTCATGATTTCTCGTGCGCTTGCTCCGGCGACCGTCATGTATGTAGATCTTTATCCTCACCGCCGCTATGCAAAGGTCTTCGTCGCCCCAGAGGAATATGCGCGGGCAGTCGGACGCGAAGGCATCAACGTCCGATTAGCGCAAGAGCTATTGGACTACGAGCTGGATATACGCGAAGCTTCTGAATACGGCGAAGAGGAGGATATAGAACTGTCCGAGTTTGCAGATGAGATCCCCGAAGCCATCCTCAAAACCCTCCAACGAGAAGGCTTCCAGACAGCACAGGCGGTCTTACAGTTTCCGATTGATGAGCTGCAGAAGCGGACCCAGATAGACTTGCCGACTCTGCAGCGTGTATATGAAATCCTTCAGGCAGAGTTTGAAGAATGAGCGGACGACTTTATAAACTGGCACAGGTCGCTACGGAACTGAGCGTCGGATTAGAGACGCTGGCGGAAGAGTTGCGCAAACTGGGACATCCTGTTGAGGGGAGCTTGCCCATGGTGCGCATTCCTGAGGAGGTGTATCATAAGCTGCTTCGGCATTACGGGCGTCCTGTACCGACAGACAAAGTTCCCTCTGCCCCGCCCACGCCGACAGAGTCCTCTGAGCAGCTTCCTGACATTTCATCTGTGCTACAGGTACACGGTAAGGTAG
>CAZZMF010000257.1:0-2601 GCA_964655255.1 uncultured Sphingobacteriaceae bacterium | reverse complement strand
TCCCCAGACAGCACACTCACCCAGTTGACAAAGAGAGCAACTTTATCGGAGGTAGGAGCAAATAGGGCAAAAAGCCGAGCTACGACGAGATATAGCGGTGCACCAGGGGGGTGGGGCACCTGCAGTTCATTCGCTGTGGCGATAAACTCTCCACAATCCCAGAAGCTCGCTGTCGGCGCAACTGTCAGCCCATACGTGATAAGCGCAGTCAAAAACACTATCCCCCCGAAGAGCCGGGTCTGCTTCTTGTAATCCATCGGCGCAAAGATAACCCTACTCAGTTAGGCGAAGCCGCTGACTAAGGTCCGAACGCAAGCGTCCTTCGGGGTCTATTTGAGCTTTGAGCTGGCGAAAAGCCTCCCATTCTGGATACATGGCACGCGCTTGCTCAGGCAGGAGCAAGCTGTCTTTCGTAAGGTAAATCCGTCCCCCTTCCTCTATCACGACATCCGTGAGCCGGATGAGAAACTGCTTCACTTCCGTCGTAGCAGGCAAGTCTATGGCGACAGTCCAGCCCGGTCCCGAGAAAGCCAACGGTCCGCGCTGGGGTCCGAGCCATTTGAGCACAGTGAGAAAACTGCGCGCAGGGGCTTTCTGAAGGCGTCCCCAAAGCCGTTCCAGTCCCCCCTCATGCCCTACCACAAACTGAAACTGCACAAATCCCCGACGCCCCCATGCCCGATTCCAGTGGCGTATCCCATCCAGCGGGAAAAAAAACTCACTATACGAAGTGAGCCGCTCTCCTTCTCGGTGCTTCGTCCAGTAATAGCTGGCGATGAGCTCTACACTAAGGCGATTGATGAGAGAAAAGGGCGGAGTAAAGGGTACAGACAAGCGCTCAGCTTTGCGCGCTTTGAGTTCGCCCTGCTCAGCGAAGCGTCCCAAATGCACAATCCCCCGGCTGCGGGGATGCGTATGGTCTATCCACGCCACTACAAAGGGGTAGTTTTTCCCTTCTGTGATAGAGTAATGCAGGAGAGCATCCCATTCTGGGGCTCGGCGCACGGTATGAGCGATGTAGCTGGAGCTGATGCGTTGGAGCCGTAAAGCTACCGTCTCAATCACGCCCGTCAGTCCCATGCCGCCCGCCGTCGCCCAGAAAAGGTTATCTTCTGGCGTCAGCCGCCGCAGTTCGCCAGAGGGCAGACGCAAGTCTATCCACGCCACATGGTCGGCAAAGCTCCCATCTACGTGGTGATTTTTCCCATGGATATTGCTGGCGAAAGCCCCTCCCAGCGTTACAAACTGCGTCCCCGGCACGACTGGCGGAAACCACCCCTGTGGTAGCACCCGCTGAATAACTTCATATAGACTTAGTCCTGCTTCTGCAACGAAAAGATCGCCCTCCTGTCCAATAATCCGTCGCCGCTCACGCATAAGCCAAGTTTGTCCCCCCCTCAAAAAAGACGCATCTCCATAACTGCGTCCCAGCCCCCGAGCAATGCCACTACTCAGAATCTCCCCTTTATAAGGCAGAACTTCCGTCTCAGCACTAAGGGACCTTCCCCAGCCCGTAAGTCTCTGATAAGGCATCTCACCTCAAATGTACGCACCTCATAGAATGTGCTACCTTGCCGAAGTGGCGTATAGTCTCTACAAAGACCAAGACCCTGGCATGATGGGGAGACGAACGGCAGGCTCAACCGAAGTCAGACAGCGAATACGCCTCACAAAGGCAAATCGTTCGGTAGGTAGCGCCCTAAGGAGATTTGAAAGTGCGGTGCAAGCTTAGTACCTTTGCTCTATGAATACTCTTTACTCTCCCTTCCTGTACAAGGCTGCTGTGAGAGCCTTATGGAGCTGCTGGCTTATATCTTTTGTCAGCAGTAGCAGTTATGCCCAGTCAGTTCGCTTTCGTGTCATTAGTGCTATGGAGGCAGAAAGGATTATGGGTTCAGAATGGCGTCCCGATGAAATCTACCCCACCGGTATCCAGAAAAAGCCTATCCGAAAGTATTGGGGCAACTGTGCCTCCTCCAGCAGAAATGAATGGATGTATGAATATAGTTTCACCTTAGAGGATGGTGTGCCGCGTCGCGTAGTAGAGACCCAGGGTGGGCAAGGCGGAGAGGAGTATATAAGTAATCAAGTGCAAGATGTAAACGCTTATGCAACAAAAGCCGGCAAAGTTTACGTTTTCAGTATAATAAATGCCTTCTGTCTCAGTGAATTCACTCGAGGCAATATAGTGCATTATGCGGGCGCACCAGCAGAAGGTGTCGAAATGCCCGAGCACTTCGCTATCTCTCCTGAGGGGGTGATTATAGACGCTGATGGGACATACGGGCTGACTATCCTCCGCGTAGGACGCTCACAGCGTCTCTTTGTCAAAGAGCAGTGGAAGCGCTTCGCTGAAAAAGAACAGCTAGTGGTTGGGTCTATGTTATTTGGAAACTTGCCGAGGAAATACGAGGCGTACTATGTGAAAGGCAACCCTAACGCTTGCCTGCTTAGATTTCCCCCCACAGAAGGGGAAGACGCCTACGCGAATCGGGTCACCCTAAAAGAGACCTATGTACTGATAGAGTGGTGAAAGAGTCGTAGTTGTCATGCCGGATGAGGAAGGTTGAAGTCTGCGATAAGGTAGTCATACCAAAGTAG
>CAZZMF010000256.1:0-2608 GCA_964655255.1 uncultured Sphingobacteriaceae bacterium | reverse complement strand
TTTACAGTCTGAACAAGTCTGATAAATGATCTGTTGGAAAAAGCCGCCGCCTACCCGATAAGCGACTTGCCCGCTTCCGCCGCAGGTAGCACAAGGCGCTGGGCTACGTCCCGAAGCAGTGCCCGTGCCACCACACCGCTCACATATCTCATCGCGCAGGTACTCAACCTCCTTTTCAGCACCAGTAGCAATCTCCTCCAGAGTTAGTTCCAACGTTATAGGGATGTCTTCTCCCTGTATGGCTTGGGAGCGCCGGCTTCGTGAGCTACCCCCCCCAAAAAAAGTGCTGAATATCTCTTCTACTGTCTGGGAGAAGATAGTTTCGGCGCTCATGCCTCCGCCGATACCGCTTGTTGTGCCGAAGAGATCATATTGGCGACGCTTATTAGGGTCGCTGAGGACTTCGTAAGCTTCGGTGATTTCTTTGAAGCGCTCTTCAGCTTCTTTATTGCCGGGGTTTCGGTCAGGATGGTATTGCAAAGCCAAGCGGCGATAGGCTCGCTTGATGGTCTCTATGTCAGCGTCGCGACTGACGCCTAAGATGGCGTAGTAGTCTTTTTTCATTCGGTGGTGATAACGCGTGCAGGACGCAGCAAGTGCCCTTTATAAAGATAGCCTACTTCTACGACCTCTACGATGGTATGAGGTTGGGTACCTTCGGGCGCTGGAACTGTGGACAGTATCTCATGGTAAGCGGGGTCTGGTAAGCTACCCACTTCGGGGGCGATGACCTGAATATCCAGCTTTTGAAGCACTTGATGAAACTGCCGCTGGGTAAGTTCTAAGCCTTGTCGCAGTTTTTCTATATCAGGGGCTTCGTGGGCGGCCTGCAGTCCCCGTTCAATATTGTCCAGTAGTCCCAAAAGAGGGCGTAGGATATCCATTTGAGCGGCGAGGACTTGCTGGGTGATGTCTTTTTGTACCCGGCGGCGATAGTTTTCTAACTCTGCGGCAGCGCGCAAGGCGCGGTCTTTCCAGGTCTCAAGCTCTGTCTGCAGACGCGCTATTTCATCCTGCTGCTCTGCAGCCTCTGTGGTAGTTTGCAGTGGAGTCTGCGGACGCTGCATTTCATCCTGCAGCTCTGCAGCCTCTATATTTTCTGCGGCAGCAGCTTCGGGACTCTCTACTGGTGCGGTCAGTTCTGTATCCGATGGGTGTTTCAGTTCGGTCTCGGTCATAACTGAGATGGATAAGTTTTTTGGAAAGTTTCCCACTCCATCGTGCGATAGAAGCCCCCGGCAAAGTACCGCAAAATCTCATCCATCAATCGGTGCCCAATATAACCCCTCATTACCAACAGCACTGTGCCCGATGGCTCCATTAGCACGAGAGCGGGATATTCCATTTTTCCTTCTAACAAAAGGTATGCCAGTTCGTTAGCGTGGATGTCTGGGAGGTAAGGGAAAGATGTGCCGTTGAAACGAATAGAGTCGCGGGATTCGGCATTAAGGCGCACGCAGTGGAAGTTGCGGACGGCATAGTTAGAAATGACGGGGTGAGCCCATGTATTTTGGTCCATCATGAGGCAGGGGCTGCACCACGGGGTGTAAATGTATATGAGCAACAACCGATCTACGAACCGCGCCCGCTGGAAAGCTTCATCTATGTCTTGCCAGACGATTTGTGCTGGAAGGAGAGAGGGGAGGAGAAAATAGTGCCAGATTTTCATGACAAAAGGGCAGCGATGCCGGGGAGAGTTTTACCAGCGAGAAGTTCCAGGAGAGCGCCGCCGCCGGTGGAGATGAAACTGACTTTATGAGCGACGCCGGCGACTTCGGCGGCTGCGGCGGTGTCTCCCCCTCCTACGAGGCTGTAAGCGCCTTGGGCGGTCTCAGCAGCGATGTATTCAGCGATTTTGACGGTACCTTGACGGAAAGCTTCCCACTCAAAAACGCCCATGGGTCCATTCCACAGGATGGTTCGGCTTCCGGCAATAAAGGATGCCGCCGCCCGAATCGTGGCTGGTCCAATATCTAACCCCATATACTCAGTGGGGAATGCCCCTTCTGCGTGTGGGAAGGTTCGGGCTGGTGCATCTGCCCGAAACTCCGTCGCCGCCACGGAGTCGGAAGGCAGGAGGACTTTCTTTCCTTCTGCCTCGGCCTGGGCGAGGATGGCTCGGGCAGCTTCTACTTGGTCTGGCTCTAAAAGCGACTTCCCTATCGGAAGCCCCATGGCATGCAAGAAGGTGTAGCTCATGCCTCCTCCTATCAAGAGCCTATCCAGCTTGGGTAGAAGGTTATGTAGGAGGGGCAGTTTGTCGCTGACTTTGGCGCCGCCGACGACCACGAGATAGGGGCGTTCTATGTGGGTAAGGACGCGTTGAGCATTTTCCCATTCGGCTTCCACCAGAAAGCCGGCATACTTCTCTCTCATAAGGCGCGGCAGGGCATCTACGGACGCATGGGCACGATGAAGCGACCCAAAAGCGTCATTCACATAAACATCCGCCCACTGGGCTAACGCTCTCGCTAACTCGGAGTCGTTTTTCGTCTCCCCAGCGAAAAAGCGAATATTTTCCATTAGATAAACTTCCCCTGGCGCTATAGTCTGGGGTTTGAAGGGGTCTGGAATCCAGCCGATAGGTTTCTCTAATAAGGTGGCAAGG
>CAZZMF010000255.1:0-2613 GCA_964655255.1 uncultured Sphingobacteriaceae bacterium | reverse complement strand
TATTACGGGGGCTCAAACTGGTACGAGGTAGGGTGGGGGCTCGGGCTGGCAGTGGATAAAGGTTTGAATATTTACCTTGCCTCGGATACAAACTCTTCTGACCAGATAGCGAGTACTGGGGCGCATCAGACAACCTACGGGGGTGGCACTCAAGATCTTTTTCTGGCAAAGTTTGACAGCAACGGCATGCGTTTATGGGCGACTTATTATGGTGGGGCGGATTGGGATTACGGAGGGGCTGTGGCTGTGGATACCATAGATAATACAGTCTATTTGGCAGGGGGGACAGGTACCTCGGGCGCGCCGGTCGGTGTCATAGCTACACCCGGCGCACATCAGACGACTCTCGGCGGCAGCTGGGATGCTTGTCTGGTCAAATTTACCTCAGCTGGTATTCGCCTGTGGGGCACTTATTACGGAGGCAGTCTAACCGAAGCATGGAGCACCTCCGCCGTAGCTGTCTCACCAATAGATGGCTCTGTCTACCTTACCGCCGGCACTAACTCTCTCAATAACATCTCTACTTTCCCCACGAGCACGAACGCAGGGAGTTATGATGCCTTTATCGCTCGTTTTCGTCCAAATGGGCAGCGTATATGGGGACGCTATTTTGGAGGGAGTGAGCTAGAAGGTTTTTATGCCGTAGCGGTCGCGACCGACGCTGCCGGCGATGCATACATCGCCAGCTATACTACTTCTACAAACTTGCCCGTTGTCAATGCTCACCAATCTACCTACGGAGGGGGCGCTTGTGATGCGTTCATGGCACGATTTGATACCTCAGGGAATGTAATATGGGCAACTTATTATGGGGGCAGTGGCGACGATGGATTTAATAAGTATTTTGCCAACTCCATTCGTCTGGCGGGGAATCTCCTTTTAGTAGCGGGGCTGACCGACTCCCCCAATAACATAGCTTCCCCGGGGGCTTATCAGACCACCTTAGCTGGCTCATTTGATGCGTTTCTGGTGTGCTTTGAGTTGGATGGCACGCGCCGATGGGCTACTTACTACGGAGGGGAGAATGTAGATTATGGCTATTCGGTAGGAGGGGATGGAGGGACAGGGTTTTATCTGGCGGGACATACCCGTTCCAACACGGGTATCGCTACCCCTCCCCCTAATACTTACAATAGCACCAATAGCGGCGGGGGCTTTGATGCATTTGTGGCAAAGTTCAACTGTGAAGGCTCGCTGGAGTGGGGCACTTACTATGGCGGGGAAAACTGGGATGAAGGCTGGGCGGTGGTAGCCGATGGGGTAGGCTCGGTTTATCTGGCTGGGCGAACGTATTCCTCTACGGGTATCGCTTCTCCGAATGCTTACTCCCCAAGCCTTGGCGGATTGACCGATGCGTACTTAGTGCGTTTTCATGATCCGATTCATCCCCGTGTGCGGCTGGTCATAGAAGATTCCGTCGCCACTATCTGTGAAGGAGGCGCTAATGCTTTTTTCCAGATCAACGGACAGTACGGGGCGCCACCGTATCAGTTTAGCATGATACCTGGAGCGCCCACCTGGCAAAATACAGGATATTTTGGAAATCTCACAGCTGGGACTTATACCCTTCGGGTGCGGGATGCTTGTGGCTTCATAGATTCTTTGCAAGTAGAGGTGAGGGAAGCGCCGCTTTACTTGACGCTTGTGGATTCGCTAACGCGGTGGTGCGGTAGTACTTCCTCAGGCTACATAGAAGCTATCGCCAGTGGGGGCTTTCCGCCTTATACTTATCAGCTCTTACCCATAGCTCCAAGCGGACAGAGTAGTGGAAGTTTTTCTAACCTACCCGCTGGTACATATACTCTCGTCGTGCGAGATGCCCGGGACTGTGAAAAAAGTCGTCTGATTTACTTAGACACCATTCCTTCTATACAAATCACTCTCACAGCCATAGACAGTATTCGTTGTGCTGGAGAAAGAGGGGGCTTGAGTGTGCAGGCTACGGGTGGGGGGGGCTTACCTTATACCTATATTCTCCTTCCGATAGGGACAGTGAGCGCTACTGGAACTTTCACGGGACTGCCTGCTGGTACATATACTGTGCGAGTAGAGAGTGAGTGTGTGGATAGCATTCAGGTGTTGCTAAGCGAGCCAGATTCTGTGAAAGTCTCTGCTGTGGGGGTACAGTCTGCTTCTTGTCCGACCAGTCGCGACGGTTCGCTCATCGTGAATGTGCAAGGCGGAAGCCCTCCCTATACCTATCTATGGAGCGACCATAACAGCGTGCTTCTGCCCGTCAATGAGCCTGCCCTCACTGGATTAGCGCCGGGCGTCTATACGCTGATTGTTCAGGATAGAAATAGCTGTACAAGCGAGCCTCTTGGCTTGACCGTGGGCTATACCTACGCTATTCAACTGAAAGAAGTGCGCTATGAGTGGGCAGGCGAATGTCCTCAGCTATATCTTCGTCTGGCGGTGGATGCGGAGGGCGTAGTCCCTCTCACTTATCATATTCACTGGGGAGATGGGCTGACGCAAACTTTCACCACTGGGACGGGGATAGAAAGAGATTTGACAGATTACACCAGCAGATATATCTCCTTACAAGTAGAAGTGCGCAGTGGTGGCATGTGTATGCAAGATACTACTTTCACTGTGGAGGTGCCCCTTTGC
>CAZZMF010000254.1:0-2615 GCA_964655255.1 uncultured Sphingobacteriaceae bacterium | reverse complement strand
AGTGGGCACTGTTGGGATTGATATCACTGCGCATGCCGCGTATCTCATGAAGCTGCCCGCCACGGAAAAGCCACAGCGGACGCTTCGCCCCGATATACTCTAAGCGCTGCTGTGCAAGGTCATACCGCAAGAGCGCCAGTTCAAAGCCCTCATGATGTTTATCACTTTCCGTACCAAGGATGACCCCTTCTACCAAGTCCTGATATAAACTGGGCAGATGTTCTACAGGGGTCCGAGTGCTACGCCATAGAGATGTGAGCGCATAAGCGCTTATCAGCGCCGCTGCTGCACCGTGTCCAGTACTATCGCCGAGCGCCACGATGATTTGGTTTCTCTGCGGGGCGAAAAAGTAAAAGTCCCCTCCGATGCCATGAAGGGGGGCATTCCAGACTTGGGCTTCCTTGAAGTAGGCGCCGAGCCCCTCAGGCGCAGGTAAAAACCGCCTAAATATCCGACTTGCATACTGCTGCGCATTCCGAATATCCTCCAGCTGCCTTTCCATCTCCTGAATGCGGCGCTTCTCCTCGGTAATGTCCAGTTCTATGGCGATGAAGTGCGTGACCTCGTTCAGTTCGTTAGTGAGAGGCGTAATATAGAGCCGTAACCAGTATGGGCGACCATCTTTTGAATAATTCAATATCTCCTCAACAAAAGGCTCTTTCTGTCTGAGTTTCTCCCGAATCCGAGCCACAGTATTAGGGTCAGTATCGGGACCTTGTAAGAGCCGTCCGGGTATTTTGCCTTTGGCCTCGGATAGGGTATAACCTGATATGCGTTCAAAGCCGCGATTGACCCAGATAACCCGCCCCTCTGCATCCGTAATAATCACAGCATTATCTGTATAGGCGGCTACCGCTGCCAGCAGGCGCAGTTGTTCTTTACTTTCGGCAAGCTCCTGGTTCGCTCGCTGGAGCGACTCTTTGAGTTCGGTAAGCGTATCTACCTGCTGACGCAACTCCTCAGCATACTGAGCAAGTTCCTCTTGGGCTTGCCGCAACTCCGTGACATCTTGAAGGATCATCGCATACACGTCTGGCTTGAGCTCTATCCAATAGCCCAGCAGACGCGCCACTTCATGTCCAACTTCAAAAGTGAGCGCTAACTCCGCTCGCGGCATGCCCGTTCGGAGCAGTTCAAGTAAGGTCTCCTGCGGACGAAAGCGCGCCGCAATGTAACTGCTGGCAGGCATGGATAGCAGTTCTTGAACCGTCAGCCGTGTAAGAGACAGCGTGCCAGGACTTGCCCAGACAAACCGGTCCTGCTTTTTATCTATCACAAATACAGGGAGAGGAAAACTCCGAGCGAGTCGCTCAATAATGTCCTTATCTATTGATTGCGTCGGCGCCGTTTCCCACAGCGCTTTTACGGACTCCCAGAAGGTAGGCATATATCTAGTAAGGCAAGCATGTGTTAGTATAAACAAAATAGTTCCAAGTGCACAAGGGAGGCTAGTGTCTACACGTGCCTTTCTGCCCATCAGAAGCTCCCCATGCAACGAAGCCAGCAGAGACTATGGCTTGCGCACCCCTACTGTTATCTCTTCACTGTTCATGAGCCCGCGCAGCGCGCACAACTGACTTACGCTTGCGCACCTCTACTGTTATCTCTTCACGCATTTCCTGTAAAGCCCGCACCATGATGATCTCATGCATGTACCCGTAGTTCTCCCTCACCGTGTGCCCGACTTGGTACAATATAGCTTCAAACTTTCTTCTGACTCCTTTGCGCTCGCGACTCATCGCCGATTTGAGCGTACTGACTCCGCACCCTATCCACTTAACAAGATCATTTACAGAGCAGCCTAAATAGTCCCTATATACACAGGCACGCTGATATTTCTTCATCCGGCTCACCTTATCCCATATCATCTCTTTTACCTGAAGCACGAGGGCATTTTCTTCTAACATGTCCCAAAAGTCACTCGTATTGTTGACGGCATAGGCACCTACTTGCAAAACATTTTCATACTCATCTCCAAACTTCTCAGAAAGGGTAGATATCGGCACAGTTTGGTTCTTGTGAGGGAAAATAGAGTGCTTGGCAGAGCGGTACAAACTCCAAAGATAGTTCCGCGCCGAGGTGAGAATGTAACTAAGTGCGCCTTTCTGGGGTCGGAAGTTGCAGACCATACGCTGAAAATCCTTTGATTGAAGGTAAGTGGCAGCCGTTTCTCTTATATGGTTCATCTCCACTTCATACTTGGTCATACCTGCGAAAAGCAGCGTATATAGATATTCAAAATGATGTCTAATATATCCTACTGCATCTTCCGCAGCCAGTGATTCGCCATGCAGAGCTTCGGGAAAAATTTCTCGGACCATCTCGTATATTGTTGATGGAACGTCTGCTTCATGAAGGCGCCTATAGTTTTGCGCAGCTTTTTCGCGGTCGCCGTAGGGGAAAAGGTATGACCCCAGAAGGCTGGCTATTTTGCCTAAGGTCTCTCTATACTGCTTGATACCTTCCACAGAAAAAACTTTTTGTCCGCACTGCGTCATAGGACAGCCTGATTTTTTTGATTTGTCTTTCATATGCGCGTGTTTTAGGTTTTTTCTACGGATGTAAGGCACTTCTCGCCATAGCTATCCAGTGTGCTCATGTAATACATATTACGC
>CAZZMF010000253.1:0-2635 GCA_964655255.1 uncultured Sphingobacteriaceae bacterium | reverse complement strand
GTCTGCGACAAGCGCGCCAGAGTGTTATTGTTTTACCGAAGTCCTCGGCGTGGGGATTGCTGACGAGTTTTCCGCGCGAGCTGGCTAATGGCGAAGTGCCGCACTACTTTGAAGCCGATCCTTACATGAAGCTGCTGGCTCAAGCTTGGGTAAGTACCCGCTTGGGTGAAGCAGTGGATTATGACCACTTGCGGCAGCTCATGGAGAGTTGGTTGCGTCCAGTGATAGATTGGCTGGATGAACTGCCCCGCAGTGTCAAACCCACCGAAGCCGATATCGTCGCTCTCATAGCTAAGACCCTTTTTGACCATGGGCAGGATACGGTAGCGTATGCTTTTCTGCTATTGAGGGCGCAGCAGCATGGCGAGTCTAACGCGCCTTCCCTTCCGCCGATGGTGCGACGCCGCACAGGGCAGGTCGTGCCGTGGATGGAGCACAAAATCGTTCGGGCTTTGGAAAAAGCCTTCCGAGCCACTGGCGAAAGCACGGATGCCATTCCGCGCTTGGTATCCCGCATCTCCCAGCGTGTACTGCGCCTCGGCAAGCCCATCGTAGAGCTGGAGACCATTCAAGACTTGGTGATTGAGGCACTGCTTTTAGAGGAGCGGTGGAAGGTAGCTCGCGCTTATGCCCTATATCGGGCGCGTCGAGCCCAAGAACGACTGGAATCCGTGCGCCATGCCCCCTTACAACTCCAGCTATTGGAAGTCGTAGAGCCAAATGGGACGATTACCTTCTGGGATGGACAAGAACTGCGTGCCCGCATCGCCTATGCCATAGAAGGGCTCTCGCTCAACCTCTCCGATACAGCCATAGAAGCCAGTTTGCGCCGCAGCCTCTACTCCGGCATCTCCCGCGAAAATCTCCAAAAAACCCTCATCCTCAACGCCAAAGCTCTCATGGAGTACGATGCAGACTTCGCGCTATTTGCCGGGCGCATGCTCCTCACTTATATCTATGAAGAGACCCTCGGATGGGATATCTTGCGCCACGGGGTGGAAAAACTCCGAGATTTTCATCAGCAAGGCTTCCAACCTTACCTTGAGCGCGGCGTCGCCATAGAACGGTTAGATCCCCGACTACTGGATTTTGACATTCAGTGGTTAGCACAGCAGATTGACCCTCAGTATGATAAAGCCTTTACTTACTTAGGGATTCAGACGCTGTACGACCGCTATCTCATCGTAGACAAGACAGGCAAAAAGCCTCGTCGCATAGAAGCGCCGCAGTTTTTCTGGATGCGGGTAGCGATGGGGCTTCACATATTAGAAGGGCAAGGGCGCGAAGCCCGGGTTTTCGCGCTATATGACCGGTATCGCCGGCGATTGTTCTGTTCTTCTACGCCTACGCTCTTCAATAGCGGTACGGTGCGCCCCCAACTCTCCTCCTGCTACTTGTATAAGGTGGATGATTCTATTGAGTCTATTATGATCCGGGGGATTGCCGAGAATGCGTTTCTCTCTAAGTGGGCAGGGGGGTTAGGCGGCTCATGGACAGCGGTACGCGGGACTGGCGCCTATATCAAAGGCACCAACGGCGAAAGCCAAGGAGTCATCCCTTTCCTCAAAATGCACAACGACCAGCTCGTAGCCGTCAACCAAGGCGGCAAACGCGCCGGCTCCGGCTGCGCCTATCTGGAAGTTTGGCATAATGACATCTTTGACTTCTTAGAACTGCGACGCAATACCGGCGATGAGCGCCGCCGCACTCATGACCTCAATACCGCCGCATGGATACCTGACCTTTTCATGAAGCGCATGGAGGCGCGCCAACACTGGACACTCTTCCGTTCTAATGAAGTGCCCGATCTACATGAGCTCTACGGGCGCGCATTTGAGGAGAGGTATGTGTATTATGAAAAGCTCGCCGAAGAAGGCAAAATATGGAGCCAGCGCATAGAAGCCATAGAACTCTGGAAGCAAATGCTACGCATGCTCTATGAAACAGGACACCCATGGATGACCTTCAAAGACCCCGCCAATATCCGCAGCCCACAAGACCACGTCGGCGTGATCCACTCTTCCAATCTCTGTACCGAAATCACCCTTCCCACCAGCAGTGAGGAAACCGCTGTGTGCAATCTGGGGTCTATCGTTTTAGAAAATCATCTCAACCCCGACGGCTCCATCAACTGGGACCTTCTAAGAGAAACCATACGCATCGCCGTCCGGGCTTTGGATAATGTCATAGACATCAACTTCTATCCCGTAGAAGCCGCCCGACGCTCTAACCTGCGCCACCGTCCCATCGGCATGGGCATCATGGGTTGGCATTATCTCCTTATGGCTAAAGGTATCGCCTTTGACTCTGAGGAAGCAGTAGAACTTGCGGATGAACTGATGGAGTTTATCGCGTATGAAGCTTATTCGGCTTCGTCCGATTTAGCGGTGGAGCGTGGGGCTTATCCTACCTTCAAGGGGTCTAAGTGGGATCGGGGACTACTGCCGCCAGACACACTGGAACTTTTGGAACAAGAACGCGGCCAACCTATACAGGTCAAAAGAGGCGGAAAGCTCAACTGGGACGCCCTCCGAGAAAAGATTCAACGCCAAGGCATGCGCAACTCCAACGTGCTGGCGATTGCCCCGACCGCCACAATCTCCAATATTATGGGCAGTTCGCCTTCCATAGAGCC
>CAZZMF010000252.1:0-2635 GCA_964655255.1 uncultured Sphingobacteriaceae bacterium | reverse complement strand
CACCCAGCCTGTGGAGGTTGTTGAGCAGAAGGAGGAAGACCCCGACCCCACGGCTTTTATAGCTGTGGAAAAAGAGCCCCAGCCTGTCAACATAGAAGAAATCAAAAAGCGTATCGGCTATCCACCTCTCGCCAAGGAAGCTGGTATCCAGGGGAAAGTGATAGTTCGGGTGCTCGTAGGTAAAAACGGTAAGTACGAAAGGCATATTGTCCTGCGCTCTCCTCACAAGCTGCTTACCGAAGCGGTAGAGAAAGAGCTTCCCAACTTGGAGTTTACGCCGGGCATTCAGGCAGGGAAGCCTATCAAGGTTTGGGTAACGATTCCCTTTGACTTCCAGCTGCGATGAGTCAGCAAGGGGTAGCGCCCCACCTAATCCTTTTTATCGGCATAGGGGTATTTTCCCTTTTTGCTCAAGGGCGCTATGAGATAGATGTACGAGATGACTTTGGGGTGGAAGCCACAGCCACTACTACCGAAGCAGACCCCGACCCAAACGCCTTTATAGCAGTGGAAAAAGAACCCCAGCCTTTGAACTATGAAAAAGTCAGAAAGCGGATTGGCTATCCTCCCCTTGCTAAGGAAGCTGGCATTCAGGGAAAGGTGATGGTTCAGGTGCTTGTAAGTGAAAGCGGTAGGTACAAAACGCACATCGTCTTCCGTTCTCCCCATAAGGCTGACGCGGTGGAGAGAGAGCTTCCCAATCTGCAGTTTTTGCCTGCTATTCAAGCGGGCAAACCTGTCAAGGTATGGAGCACGACCGTTTTTGATTTTCACCTCTCATAGCTGTAGAGATGGCTGGATTCCACCAGTGGTGCAAGGCGAACTTTTTCCTGATGCTTCTCTTTATAGCTTTTGCTGTGCAGGGGTGTAGGTCGTCGCCTGTCCAGCAGGATAAAGAGCCCCATTCCCCTCATATCGTGGATGAGCTTTCCGATAGCCTTGCGCGCACTGTGGGGGCGGAGCCGTTAGCTTTTGCTACTCGGTCGGATACCCCTCATCAGACTGTCCGAACTGAGCTTCTCACATCCGAAAAGCCGCTCCCGCCCCCTAAAAAAGAAGCGTGGATGGATACCCTGAGCGACCTTACAGGCGTACCTGCACCGAATGCTGCTGTCTTGATAGACGCAGACCCTGTGCCGCAGAATCTCCAAAGTGTGGCTATTCTAATAGCGCAGCGTTATCGCCCGAAAAAGGAGGTAGAGATGACCTTTCGGTTACTCGTCACTGAGACGGGCACTGTCCGGCGCTATCAGTTACTGCGAACTTCAGATCCAAAACTTACGGTGGAATACTTTGCTCATCCTCTTTTGGAACTTCGCTTTTCCCCCGCTACCCATGGTGGCAGACCCGTCTCTGCATGGACTACCATTTCCCTCAAAATACCCACGGCGTTATGAAGCTACCCAACGATTTGATACAAAACCTGAATGAGCAGCTCAATCGCGAACTTTATGCGCAGTACATGTACCTTACTATTGCCAGCTACTTTATAGAGCGCGATTTGACGGGCTTTGGAGAGTTTTTCCTCAAGCAGTCTAAGGAAGAAGGTGAGCATGCCATGCGCCTTTTCAACTACCTTATGGAGCGCGGAGCACCATTTCAACCTCTACCAATAGAGATCCCGCCTAAAAACTACGACTCGCCACTGGCTTGCTTCAAAGCCTCGTATGAGTATGAGCAGAAAGTCACTTTGAGCTACTACAATCTCTTCAAAAAAGCGCGCGATATGGGCGAGTATGATTTGGAGGAGTTTTTGCAGTGGTATTTGCGGGAGCAGCGGGAGGAGGAAGCTCTAATGCGCTACTGGATAGAACTGCTTACCATGGCGAAAGACGACTCTGCGGCTTTGCTCTTTTTAGACAAGCAAGCCCGCAAGGCGGCACAAGCGGAGGAATAGTCTCATGCGCCGAGCGCGTCTCCTGCACAGCCCGGAGACCGTAGAGGTTCTACACATAGATACGCAGGCGGGCATAGCCACGATAGTAAGGCAAGGCTTTCAGCAGCGCATCCCGCTATCGGAGATCGTATTGGATGAGGAAGAATCGCCTTTAGCTCAGTCGCAGCCTTCTACAATCGCTCGGCAGGATACAGAGATAGATTTGCTGCCGCGCCTTCTGGAAAATAAAGCAGAACTTCACTTGTATCATGGTCATTCAACGCCAAGCTTTTATGCTCTGTACATTCACACCCCGCAGAAAACATGGGTACCTCTTCTTCAGCGGATTTTATCGGCTGGCGAAGCGGCTTTCATCGCTGTCTCCATAGAAAGTTATCCGCCGCCTTGGAAGCTTCTACTTCAGCGCTTGGAACTGCCTTCTGCTCCCGTAAATGCGCCGCCTATCCTCCATAACGCCGAGATAGAAGTCAAGCTCTCGGCTTTCATGCGGGAAGGTGCGCAAAATCTGCCATTAGGGAAGTCATCTTCTGCACCCGTCCAACAAAACTCTCAAAAAGTAGAACTTTCTCAAGCTACGGCACTCGCTCCCAAGTCTGAAATAGACCTGCACATAGAGAAACTTGCCCCTGAGCTTCAAAATAGTCCTGCTGAGGAGATATTTAGTTATCAGGTGCAGTGCATGCGGCGTTATCTTTATGCGTGTGAGAGGGCTGGGCAGGCTTCGGTAATCGTCATACA
>CAZZMF010000251.1:0-2676 GCA_964655255.1 uncultured Sphingobacteriaceae bacterium | reverse complement strand
CGCCTCCTCCTCCAAAAGTGGAATGCATGGAAAACCGAAATGGTGGAGCAAACGGATGACATCTTATTACTGGTGTTTGCTTTATGAGTAAGCTGGGATTGCATATGAATAGGTATGTTTGCTGCATGTGGGCTTATTTCCTCCTTTTACTGAGCATGGGGCTGCTTTATGCCCAAAATCCCAAAAAGACATGGTTCGCTCCGCGTGCTGGTATGAACTGGGGACAGTACCGAACGAAATCATCCGATGATATTGTCTCCCGTTCTTATTGGGGGGGCGGGTTTTATGGGGGACTTTCTGTCCAGCAGCAGTTGGATGCCAAAGGCTGGTGGGCTATCCAAGGGGATCTCGGCGTGACGCAGCGCCGCTCCACCGACCGAAACCTCCTGTATGACTACCGCTACAATATCTGGAGCACAGACGTGGCCGTCTTAGGGGTCTGGCGCTGGGTGCGCAAGTTTGAAGCGCTATTTATAGAAGCGGGACCCTCTTCCAGCTTCCTCCTCTATGGTAAGTACTGGGAGAAAGACAACCTTAGCGGCGAGGTAGAAACCCGCAAAGTCCAGTTTGGACGCGGGCGCGAGGTGCGCCGGGGTGAGATCGCCATCAATCTCGGCATGGGCGCAGGATACCTGGCAGGTCCGGGATATCTGACTTTTGGTATGCGCTTCTGGCATGGGATCAACAATCTCGGCAGCCAACGAAGCCTTTTCCAACGCTGGCATAACTACGGCGTTCTTATGAGCCTCTCTTACTGGTACGATGACTCTCTGCGAGACTGAGCGTATTACGCTTTCTGAGCTTCAGCAAGTCGTAGATGACTGGATACAGCGCATCGGCAAAGGTTATTACGGCGTGCTCACCAATACTGCCCTTTTGATGGAGGAGGTTGGAGAACTGGCGCGGCTATTAGCGCGCCACTATGGGGAGCAGACCTTCAAAGCCGGGGAAGACCCCTCCCGAGAAGCGCTGGCAGAAGAGTTTGCTGATGTGCTTTTTGTCTTGACTTGTCTCGCTAATCAAACTGGCATAGACCTTACCGAAGCCTTTATACGGAAGCTGGAGAAAAAGACGCAGCGCGACCGGGAGCGTCATGCTGCTCGTCAGACAGGAGAGGAGTAGGCTACCTCTGATTTACGCCCAAAGTCCAATCTGACTTATCCATGGGGGTTATCGTTCATCCCCTCCCGGTGAGCCTTCCTCTGTACGGTATTTCGGCTATCGCCTCGGATTTGATTTATTTTGGGTCTCATAAGTTTTGAGCATAAGGTGCTGGCATGTATGGGTTATTTTGGGGTGGCGGCGGCGCCTTCGGCGCCGCCGCCACCCCAAAAATGAAAGCATATACGCAGGGCTGGGAGGAGTTCTGCGCTTTTGCTCACCTGAATGCCTATCACAGAACTTTGCCCCGTGCGGCAGCAAGATAGGTTTCTCTATGCGCTCATGGACCAACTATTTAGGGGATTTGGGCGGCTCTCTTGGAGAAAGTTAGATATTATTGCCGGCGCTCTTTACAAACTCCTATACAGCACCTGGGGCTATCGTCGCGATCTTGTTCGGCGACATCTGCGGCAAGCTTTTCCCGATAAGCCTGAGCCGCACCTGACGCAGATTGAGAAGGACTTTTATCAGCTTTTTGCGGATTGGATGATGGAGGTCTGCTTTATGCACGCGCGGGATTGGGATGCCGTACGAGAACGGTTTGAGATCAAAGACCTGCATCTTTTTCACGAGGCGCATGCACGGGGACAGTCGGTTATCGTGGCGATGGGACACCAGTTCAACTGGGAATGGGGCGGTTGGATTGTCCGAAAAGACACAACAAAGCCTATTTTGTGTGTGTATCTCCCCCTCAGCGGGGCAGCTGCGGACAAGTTCTTTTTAGACCTACGGGGACGGTATGGAAGCGAAATGCTTCCCCTTGGGAAGATGGGCGCTCGTTTGGTTCGCATGCGTAGCGAAACGCATACCTTGATCCTGATGGCAGACCAGAGCCCAAGCGACCTCCCTCGTGCTTACTGGACGGCTTTTCTCAATCGTCCTACGGCATGGCATGGGGGATTAGAACGCAGTGCTAGGCTACTCAACTATCGGGTACTTTTTGTGGAAATCGTACAGACAGCGCGCCACAAGTACGAAGCCTATCCGCATGTGCTGACTGATGACCCGCGCAGCTTGCCTGAAGGGCGCCTTACGGAGCTTTATGCTCAAGCGCTGGAAGCCAGTATTCGTCGCGCACCTCATAACTGGCTATGGACGCACAATAGATGGAAGCACAGTCCTCCTGCTTCTTAGGTGGAGGGCTGCTAATAATGGGGGCGGCGGCGCCTTCGGCGCCGCCGCCCCACATAAATAACTCTCCTACAAAATCAGAGTACCACTAACCGCTGGATTTGCTTCTCCTGTCCAGCGTGCAGCTCTATAAGGTAAATCCCTGCGGGGAGGGAGAGGGACAGCTCATGCGTACCAGCTGTACGCCAGCCCAGATCTCGCGCTTCTATCTCTTGTCCAGCGAGCGTGAGGATGCGCAGACTTAGCGCCGTAGGATGATTGAGCGTATAGGAGAGGGTCGCGCTCCCCCATGCAGGGTTAGGCGTCAAAGTAAGCCCTTCAATGTAAGAGCTGCGCACAGTAGAGGTAGAAGCCCTAACCCGCACCGCATATCCTGTCCAGACA
>CAZZMF010000250.1:378-2703 GCA_964655255.1 uncultured Sphingobacteriaceae bacterium | reverse complement strand
CCTATACATCAAGCGTTTGAAGCTGTGGAGGAAGCGGCGCGAAAGGCAGGCGCCCGCGTGGTGGAGACCGAAATAATAGGTATTCTTCCCGAATGGGCTCTTATAGAGGCAGGGCGCTATTTCGCAGAAAAAGCCGGCGAATCCATAGAAAATCTCAATCCAGATGACTTAGTTCAAATCGCGCTGCACTCCCTGATGCTCAAGGGCTTCCGTCCGGAGGAAAGGTGTCCGGAACGCGTCTTTGGCGCTGCAGAAATGGGCCCAGACTTGACTGAGCTGCCTCTGCGTGAGCTCCTCTGGCGAATGGCAGATAAACAGCAAGAGCTACCGATGGAAGCGGCGGTCATTTTGCAAACCAGCATAGCTCTTAGCATAGCGGCTCGGGTCGTCGCAGGTCTGCCTGCGCGTCATGCCTTTGCCCATAGTGAATATGTTCAGCTTCTCCAAGATACCCTTCTTATTCTCCAGCAGCCCGAAATGAATCTGGATACCCTGCGTCTGCTTAGCAAAAAAGCGCTTCGGGGCTTTGCGCTTCTGCGTCAGATCGGGGAGACGCTGGCAGCCGACCAACAAAGCGTGCTTGCGCTTTTAGGCCAGCTATTCAGTAGCGCTGTGGAAGGGCTCGCTACCATTTATCTTGGCTTTCAAAATGGAAGCCCCGAAGTCGCCCAAGAGCGCCACGATATTGAATTGCAGGGACGCTTTTTCCGAGAAGAAATCTTCAAGCGCATACGCATATGACCTTGACGCCCATAGCCATAGCTCAAGCCGTTCAAGCTGAGCGCATCGTTGGGGATGGGGAAAAGCCCCTCTCAGGTTTCGCCAGCTTAGCCGAAGCGAAGGAGACCGATTTGACTTTCTTTGCTGACCCGCGCTACGAGTCTCAACTGTACAGCACCCAAGCGGGGGCTGTGCTTCTGCCTGACAACTTCACTCCCAAAAAGCCTTTGCCCCCTCGCCTCACCCAGATATATGTAAAGCGCCCTGACCACGCCTTTTATACTCTCCTCCAGCAATATAAAGCACCTCCCATGCCTCAGTGGGGGCGCGAACCGTATGCCTTCATTCATCCCACCGCCCTCGTCCCAGAGGAAACCTATATCGGGGCTTTTGCTTATATCGGTGAGCACGCTAAAATCTCCCCCCGTACATGGATCTATCCTTTTGTGTATATTGGGGCGGGTGTAGAAATAGGAGAAGGAACGATTGTATATCCTCATGCAGTGATTATGCCGGGGACCAAAGTTGGAAAGAACTGCATTATCCATCCGGGGGCTATTGTCGGAGCGGATGGCTTCGGCTTCTATAAAGGTGAGCAGCGCATCTACGAACGCATCCCACAAGTCGGACGCGTCATCATAGAAGATGAAGTGGAAATCGGCGCCAATACATGCGTAGATAGAGCAACCCTTGGCACTACTCACCTCGGGCGCGGGGTCAAACTGGATAACCTTATCCAGATAGGGCATAATGTGCATATAGGACCCCACACGGCTATAGCTGCCCAGACTGGCATAGCTGGCAGCACGACCATCGGGGCTTTTTGTCGTATAGGCGGGCAGGTCGGTATCGTAGATCATCTCAAAATCGCTGATCACACTTCTATCGCTGCGCAGAGTGGCGTATCCCGTTCCATCACTACCCCAGGTAAATCGTGGCGTGGGTCTCCCGCTCAGGAAGTACGACAGCAGCTTCTCATGGAAGCGCTTATGCGGCGCCTGCCCGAGATTTATCCAAAACTTCGTGAAATGGAGAAAACCCTCTTCCATACCTGATAACTCTTATGTACCAAAAACAACATACCCTGCGAGACTCCATAACCTTTGAGGGCATCGGCTTACATACAGGTAAAAATGCCCGTATTCGGATTTCACCCGCCGCGGAGAATACGGGTTATGTATTCGTACGGGCAGATTTAGCTTCACCTGTGGAAATCCCCGCCCGGGTAGAATATGTCGTAGACCTGATGCGTTCTACGACCCTGGGGAAAGGCTCCGTGCGCATCCACACCGTTGAGCACCTGCTCGCTGCCCTCATGGGCACCGGCGTCTCTAATGCCCGCATAGAAGTCTGGGGCGAGGAAATACCGATTTTAGACGGGAGTGCTGCCCCCTTCGTAGAAGCTATCCGCACCGTCGGCCTCCAACCCCAAAAAGAGCCCCAGCAGTTCTATCACATAGAAGACCCCGTCCACTACCAAAATAAAGACCGAGGCGTAGATATTGCAGCGTTTCCTTTTGATGGGTTTCGAGCGACAGTAATCGTAGACTATAACTCGCAGGTGCTGGGCATTCAACCAGCGACGCTCGTCCGGTGGGAAGACTT
>CAZZMF010000250.1:0-368 GCA_964655255.1 uncultured Sphingobacteriaceae bacterium | reverse complement strand
GAAGACTTTGCGACAGAGGTGGCACCCGCTCGCACTTTTTGCCTGCTGTACGAGTTAGAAGAACTGCATCGGCTGGGACTCATTCGTGGCGGCACCCTGGACAACGCCATCGTCATCGTAGATAGAGAATATTCCCCCGAAGAACTGCATCGGATCGGTTCGCTTTTTGGGTATCCGGATGTGCAGGTCGTAGAACAAGGCGTGCTCAATAATACTCCCCTGCGCTTTGAGAATGAACCTGCTCGGCATAAGCTTTTGGATCTGATTGGAGACTTAGCGCTGCTGGGGGCGCCCTTGCGCGGGCAGATCGTGGCGATGCGCCCCGGACATGCTGCCAATATAGAGTTTATCCGTACCCTCAACCGGCT
>CAZZMF010000249.1:0-2707 GCA_964655255.1 uncultured Sphingobacteriaceae bacterium | reverse complement strand
TTTAGCCTTTCCCACAAAGCTGCACAATAGAAAAGCAAATGGCGGTCTTTGGTATTAGCATCACTCCGCCGGAATAGCGAAGAGTTGATTCTCACCCCAGCAGGTAGTGGAGAAGTTCAGAAGGTTCAGGCTTGTATTGTACGGGTCCTTGTGTCCCCAATAATAGTACCGTTTGGTGGAGCCGCTGGTATTATTTATCATCACTTGCCCTGTAACAAGGCTGAATAAAGAAGAAGGCGGAAGCAGACCACTGATGAGGGGGGAGCCTACGATATCGGATGAATAAGAAAACACGGCCGGGGACTCCGAAAAAGAAGTGCGCACCCAGATAGAAGCATTACTGAGATATGCGCCTGCGTGGAGGATTTGGGTAGAAAATACAATCCATCGCCCTGGCGGAAGGTCTATGTAGCTATTCAAATACTGCCAGTTGGGGGCGTTTGTAGTGAGGTCTTGGGGACAGTTTGAAGCCATGACGCCCCGTACCATGCCAGCATATCCATTCTCGATGAAGCGGCGCCAGCGTCCATCGCGCCAGTAATAATATCCAGGAGACACAGCATTGGCACCTGTACCGGCTGTGGCAGTATTATAGACGATCATGCCGTTGGTAGGGGAGCCAGCTACGGGTGCCCATGTAGTGGCACTGGTAAGGGCGACCTGGGGGAGGAGAACTCCCCGAGTGCCTCCACCGTCCACATGTAGGCGAGCTCCCAGATGTGGCGTAGCGGTTCCAATGCCGACATTTTGCCCGTGTAGCAGAAGCAAGCCAACTATGAAACCTGTCATCCATCGCATAGTCCTGCAAATGTGCAGAGATTTCCATAATCAGAGTTTTCCCTACCTTTGCCGCCCATGAAAGGGCATTCTGGAAGTCAAAAGCGCTTCAAGGTGACGGCGACGGGCAAGCTTATGCATAAAGCCACGGGTCGTCGCCACAACTTCTCCTCTAAGTCTCATCGTCGCAAGCGCGCCCTGCGCAAAGACCGCACTGTCAAAAAATCCGACTTTTTCCGTCTTTCCCTTCTGACAATCCACCTCTGAGATATGCGAGCCAGAAATAGAGTAGCGTCTCGGGAGCGTCGGCGCCGCGTGCTGCGCCAGACTAAAGGGTATTGGGGGCGAAAGAAGAATGTCTTTCGCCATGCCAACAATCAACTTCAGAAGGGGCTGGTTTATGCGTACATTCATCGTCGGCGCAAAAAGCGCGACTTTCGTCGGCTGTGGATTGTGCGTATCAATGCCGCTGTCCGGGCGCTGGGGCTTTCTTACAGTGAGTTTATCCACAAGCTCAAAGTCGCGGGCATTGCCCTCAATCGCAAGATGCTGGCGGATTTAGCGGTTACGCAGCCTCAGGCTTTTGCGGCGCTGGTAGAGCAGGTCAAAGCCGCCTAATGAGCGTAGCACTTCTTTTCCCAGGTCAGGGGTCGCAGACGGTCGGGATGGCGCGTACCCTGTACGAGCAGCATCCCGAAGTTCATGGGCTCTTTGATGAAGCCGAAAAGGTGACGGGGCTGCCCTTGCGCCAGCTTATGTTTGAAGGACCAGCGGAAGCGCTGCAGCGCACTTCTGTGACGCAGCCGGCGCTCTACCTTCATGGCTATGCTGTCGCCCAAGTGAGAAAGATAGAGGCGCAGGCTGTCGCAGGGCATTCTTTGGGGGAGTTTACGGCGCTGGCGGTCGCTGGAGTATTTTCTTTCAGTGAGGGGCTGGAACTTGTCAAAGTACGCGCTCAGGGCATGCAAGAAGCCTGCGATGCTCATCCCAGCACGATGGCAGCCATTATCGGATTAGACGAGGCGGTCGTAGAAGCCCTATGTAGGGAGACTACAGAAGGACTTGTCGTCCCCGCTAACTATAACTCCCCCGGACAGCTTGTCGTCTCTGGCGAAACCGCTGCTGTAGAAGCCCTCATGCAGCGAGCCAAAGCCGCCGGCGCCAAACTGGCGAAAAAGCTTGCCGTGAATGGGGCTTTTCATTCGCCTCTCATGGAGTCTGCCCGACAAAAGCTCGCCGCAGCTATTGAACGCATTTCATTCCGAGCGCCTCGCCTCCCCGTCTATCCTAATGTAACGGGCACCGCCGAACGCGACCCTGCCCGCCTCAAAGACCTGCTCATTCAACAGCTAACCGCCCCTGTGCGATGGACCCATACGCTGCGAAACATGTGGGCAGATGGAATCCGCACTTTCTACGAACTCGGACCAAGCAATGTTTTGACCGGTTTAGTACGGCGGACCCTTCCTGAAGCCGTAGCTTCGGCATACGACCACTGAAAATATCTTACCTTCGTATCGTATGGCGACTCTGGAGGAGCTTATCAAAGCCGCGCTCCAAAAGCCTGATCTGCGTAAGTCTGTCAAAGGCATCTTAGAGCAGGCGCTTGAGCAGCTTGCTACGCCTACCTTGCCTGACGATGAGCGCCAACGCCTCTTAGAGCAAGCTGAAAAAATCGCTAAGGAAAACGCGGGATAAGCTATACACAATCGTGGCGTCAGGCTACTTTAGGATTGCGGAATGTAATGCAAGCGTACAAGCCTTTCTGGGGTGAGATAAGTTTGGACTACTTGATGAAGGTATGCTGGTGTGAGCTTTTGATACGGTTCGAGGGGGGCTTCGTACCATTCGGGATGCCCAGCTAAAATGGCATGGACGAGTGCAGTGGCGCGTCCGAGTACCTTGGCACGCTCTTGGTGCAGAGCTAAAT
>CAZZMF010000248.1:0-2708 GCA_964655255.1 uncultured Sphingobacteriaceae bacterium | reverse complement strand
GATCTCCTGCTCGCTGGCGCTCCATAGAATCATTCCCCCACGAGTCACCTCCAACGATATGGCTCGGGGAAAGGTCTGGGGACTCCAGCGATCTACCGAGTACTCGCAGCTCCAATCGCCAACCAACGCTCCGCCTATGAGGGTATCTCGGGGCTTTGTGCGACCATCTAACCAGTAGCGGAAAATATAGCCTTCCCCAGAAGGCAGGCGAATAGGAAAGAGCAAATGCGGAACAGGCTTTTCTCGGTACACCATAGAGAAGCGCGCACTATCCATGCCAGGATTTGGGCTCCAGTCCGTATAAAATGTGTCTAAATCCACTATCGTGCCACCGCTCGTGCGTCGTAGCCGCAGTTGGTAGGGACTCCAAGCGCAGGCAGAGGGGTTATTGGGGTCGGCGGGTGGTCCCCAGTCTATAAAGTATAGCTGAGGTGGGGCGGGCAGGGTGCCCCAGACCATGCCTCGCAGGGACGCAATCCCATTATTGCCCCAGCCTCCGGGCCCCATACAGGAGCTGTAGTTTTCAAAAACTGTCGGGGTGAAGTTGCTAAAAGAAGTCCACACATCGCGATAGACATGCATATTCATCGTTATCTCACGGGTCGTCCATGTGGCATTCCCCTCAGGGTCTGGGGCGGCGACCATTGGATAGGAAGCGGGACTTGTTCCAGAAGGCTGTCCCCACAGGCGATTAGGATAGACGAAATCCAGAGAGACATAGTCGCCGGGATAGATAGTGCGGAGGCGATGCCCCCCTTCTACGGCGATAATATGTCCCCGCTGAGGATTCCATACCAGCTGCTGAATGCCATATACGATGGTGTCTACCGATACATCCCGAAAAGGAGTAGGATCATCCAGACGGGGCCAGCCTCGCTCGCGCCGGGCTGTACCAGTGGGAATATCTACGCTATACAGAATAACCGAGTCGGTGTAGTTGATGGCTACATAGAGGAGCTCCTTTTCCGTAAGTGGGTCAAAAGGCACATAAGTAAAGGCATAATGCGGCTCTACGGAGGCATTACCATCTAAATAAGCCTGTCGAGCGTTGAAGGTGCCGTTAGCCGAAGCCTGCCGCCATCCCTGCGAAGCCTCCGGTCCACCGGCGAAGGGATACACCCAGTAGCGCTGGCTTTCCAGTGGGTATAAATGGGGCGCCTTATCTCCCGTGATATTTATGCTAAGGGATGAGACAAAAGACGGTAACATGAGGTCGGAAGATTCTTCCCATCCAACGACTCCGAGCTCGAGCCGGTAAGAGCCATTTCGGAAGCGACCGAGTATCGGCGTCTCTGGAACTGTGATACGAGCTGTATCTGTGCCCCCAGGCGGGGGGAGAAGCGCAGCCATAGCCCAGCGGGCATGTCCGGTAGAGGCTCCGTATGTGAATGGGAGGGGACCATTCCATCGCAGACCGATGCTATCCGACAGCGCATCAAAGCGCCCATACAGCTTAAGTACAAGGGGTCTGCGAATAGTATCCGGTGCGCAAGTTGAAGAGGGAAGGGCGCCTGAAAGGAGTTCTGCCCTATACCGTAGGAGTCGTCCTATCCAGCCCCGACCGTATCCGACCTTATTTGACACATGAATGATGCTACTCAGATTTCCCAGAGGCACAGTCAGTGCCGTGGCGCGGGGGCGCACGCGTTCGTATTGAAAGTTATCCAGACGCCCTGTCCCAAAAAAGTATAAATGCCCTGCTGCATCCGAGGTTATCCCCGTAGGCTCTATATGCTGATAAGAAAATAGAGGCGTCCATGTAGCAGCTGTGGGGCTCCACTGTCCTAAGAGGGGATTAGTGTAAAGCATCCTACCACTAAAAAAGAAAGTGCCATCGGGAGCCCGAGTCATTCCCGTCCAAACTACATTCTGGGCCACCCAAGGCATACCGAATCCCAGCGAGAGCGACCATGTATTGACGCCCGTCCAGTAGGAGAAAAGTCCCCGCATCACTGACATGTTACTGATGCTCAGGTTGCGGTCATCATTCCACATGAGCCAGAGGGTATCCCCCGACAGCCAGGGGTAAAGCGTGCCCACAGTAGGAATGTTGCTATAATCCCCGCAGAAAAGCTGATAGATAGATGCAGCAAACCCCCCGGCATTCACGGGACGCAGATCAGCCGTACTTAGGGCAGCTACATAGACGTGACCGCTCATAGCAGGCTGACAACTACCAACTGCCACCGTGAAATTGTAAGAAGAAAACGAATTCCCATCAAAGACCTTGTACACCATCTGCCCATTACCGCTACCATCCCGCCGGGCATTGAAGAATGCCAAGAGCGTATCTCCTTTGAGCAGTAGGGCGCGTCCGTATGCCTGGACATTGGTTCCACCTCCATCCCGGTGGAAGATAGAAGCCGCTACCGCCTGAAAGTTAGACCCCGTGCGCAGCTTGACCCAGAAGGCACAGGCAGGATTGCCAGAGGGATCGCCCCCTCCTGGTCCATAAGCTGAGCTGAGCGCAGCGGGTTGTAGAGAAGAAGCCGATCCCCCCGACGGTAACCGTATCGTACCTGATACGAATACTTCCCCCGAACGGTATGCCAGCCCATGGATTCCTAATGAAAGCTGTCCAGTTCCCTGCCAGTAGAAGTCTTCTCTGGCTAGACTCCACGAGTTCGGTGGATTCCCTATACCAGCGATCTGCCAGACCTGTGCTGTGTATTGATCGTCAAGTGCAATTTATCGGTGTGCTCGGTTAT
>CAZZMF010000247.1:0-2711 GCA_964655255.1 uncultured Sphingobacteriaceae bacterium | reverse complement strand
TACTTACGCATGTCAAAAAGCCGAAATGCCCCGATCTGCACTTTGAAGACCAGCCCGGGCATGACATCCAGACGAGCCTGCCTTTTCTCAGCTTCATAAGCGGCTTTGAGACGTACGACTTCACTCTGGAGGGAGTCTAAGGAATACTGGCGTGCCCGCAGTTGATCTTCCAGCTGGGCAATCTGCTCCGCCAGCTCGCGATTGCGGCGCTGAAGCTCTGCGATCTGATTATCTCTGTCCTGTACCTGCTTCTGAAAGCTTTCCTCCCGGGCTTTGAGCGCCAGTGGGTTTTTGACATAGGTCTTGGCTTTCTTTTTCCATTCTTTCTTAAGCTGCTTCTGCAGGTCGCCCCCTTTCTTTTTCTGCTGCGCCCAGCCGAGCCCGAGACTCAGGACGATAGCTATCCAGAGGTATCGCATATCACAAAAGTAAGTAGATTTGACACATGTGGCTCCTTCTAATGACAAGTTGGATGCAGCTCATTCTGCGTCCTGTAAGTCCTCTCGTACAGCAGAATACAGACACAATCTACAACGCATGGGCAGGCGGGTGGAATAGCCCTCAGTTTTCCACGATAGACATAGATGGAGACGGACAGGAAGAGCTTTTTGTGTATGAGCGGGCGGATGACCGTTGTATGGTCTTCAAGCGCTCCCAAGGTCGGTGGATTTACCTCCCGGAGGCGGATACCCTTTTTCTGCGCAGGCTGCTTTCGGCATGGGTCCTCCTGCGGGATTATGATGGGGATGGTGACAAAGACCTTTTTACCAATCTCAACTCTAACATTCGCGTTCTGCAGAATATAGCCCCGCCTGGTACTCCCCCTCGCTGGCGAGTAGCTTATGATACGCTGATCACCGCCTATTCTCCGACTTTTAGCTCATATCTCTACTCAGGGCGTGTAGATATTCCTGCGATTACAGATGTAGATGGAGATGGAGATGTGGACTTCTTGGTGTATGAAGTGCTGGGGACGCTGATTGAGTGGCACAAAAATCAAGCCATGGAACTGCTCGGGCGCCGCGACACGCTTATTCTGAAGCTCCAGTCCGCGTGCTGGGGGCATGTGTTTGAGAACTACGACTACAATACCAACCAGTTTTACTTCGTGGAGTACCAGTGCGGTCCTGGACAGCGGAGAGGGAATGAGTCGCCAGCGCCGCCCTTCCAGGAAAGGGTACAGCATGCAGGGGGCACTATCCTGGCGATTGACTTGAATGGAGATGGGCTGCGCGACCTTATCGTAGGGGATGATGGTCCCCCTTATTTGATTGCCGGGCTAAATACCGGCACCCCTCAAATAGCCCATATTGATGTGAATACCGCTGTAGCTCCATTTCCTGCGCATGCGCCGCTGTATATGCCGTCATTTCCAGCTACATACTATGAGGATGTGACGGGGGACGGAAAGCCAGACCTGATATGCGCTAATAATAGCCCCCTTGCCGGGGAGGATCGCCGTAGTGTGTGGATGTATGAGAATATCGGACGGGCGGATTCCCCGGCGTGGGCAGCGCCGGTCGTTGGCTGGCTTCACAATACCATGTTGGATGTCGGCACCTGTGCTCATCCTACCCTCGCCGAACTCAATCGCGATGGCTATCCAGATCTCATTATCAGCAATGAAAGTTTCTACACCGATACTGGCGCAAAAGCCCGAGCAATGCTCTTATGGGGCAGTGCGACAGGCTTCACCCTCGCTGACACAAACTGGCTCAATCTCCCCCAATATACCCTACGCAATCCCATCTTCGCCGTCGGAGACATAGATGGCAATGGACGCACTGACCTGATAGCCGGCACCAGCACTGGCGCCCTCTGGCGGTGGGAAGAGCAGTCAACCGGTAGCGCAAACTTTACCCTTCTCACGCAGAACTTCGCTGGGATCAGTGCCCCACCTTTCGCAGCGCCACTGCTCTATGACTACGATAGGGATGGTGATCTGGACCTGATTATAGGAGGCAGAAATGGACGACTTTCTCTCTACCGACAGGAAAGTGGGGGGGCATTCACGCTTATCACGAACTTTCTCGGACAGATAGAACTGCGAGATACGGTGAGCACACTGCTGGGCTTTGCCCGCCCGACGCTGATAGATATCAACCAGGATGGGACGCCGGAGCTGCTCGTGGGCAATCTCACTGGCTTCTTGCGTGTCTATGCTCCCCAGTGGGGCAACCCCAACGCCCCGTGGCTAACGATGGCAGACCTCCTCTACCGCTGGGGTAAACGCGCCAGTCCGACCGCATGGATATATCCGGATTCCCTTCTGCTTTTGGTGGGTAACCTGCGCGGGGGCGTCCATGCGTTTGTCCTCGGGAGCGGTACTACGACCTTATTGTCCGCTTACGGATACTCTGCACGCCCCTACCAGCTCACCACAGAAACCGGGCAAATCCACATACACACTGACCATCCTATGGAAGTGTGGCTCTATGACCTGCTGGGTAGAGAACTCCAGACCCTCAACGGAAAAGGTCGGCTCATGATCCCCGTGCCTGCTTCTGGCGGGTACCTCCTCCACCTGAGAGCAGGAACAGAGCACTTCTGGGAAAAGGTTTGGGTATGGTAAAGGCGGCACATTATGGAGACGAGATGGGTAGGGGTATGTTGGGATTTTGAAGTGCCCTCTGTGCGGGGGGGGCTTTTTAATGGACATACGGAAGGCACGGACGATTCTGCTGTGCCTATCATCAGCATCGGATATAGAG
>CAZZMF010000246.1:0-2755 GCA_964655255.1 uncultured Sphingobacteriaceae bacterium | reverse complement strand
GCTCAGTACCTTCTGCGGTACTTCGAGGAGGAGATAGCGCCCTGCGGACAGTGCGATGTGTGCCGCGGGTATTATCAACCCCAGAAGCCTACCACTGACGAAAAATCCGCCGCGGCTGCATGGTTGTCTGAGACTGCTCATCAGCCGCGCTTCGCTCACGAACTCAAAGCCGCTTTACATAAACTCTTTCCTCAGAAAGGCGAAGCCCTCTTAGAGGAGTTCCTTGCGGAGGGCAGGTTAGAAATGCTACCAGATTGGCGACTGCGGTGGAAAAGTTGAGATAAAACACTTGCGTCGTTTTTCCATTTCGCTATACCTTTGTCCCGCATATGAAAACTCGTCAAGTACTTCTCATCGGAAGCCTGATTATCACAGGCGTGTATGCACAGAAGCCCACTGGGGGCACTGTCACGGCAGAAGTCGCCCTAAATGGCGCCATCAACGACATCAACATTAACCTGGTACAAGGCGCTCGTGTTCGTTACTTCCTCGGTGACAACCTCGCTGTGAGGGTGGGCTTCATTTTTGACAGCCGTCGTCAGCTAAATAAGGACTATGAGAATCCAGATGGCACAGGCGGCGTCGGTCAAGAAAAACACACCTATACCGAATTCGGACTTTTCCCTGGCGTAGAGTATCATTTCACTGGCGGGGAAAAGCTCTCCACCTTCGCAGGGGCGTACCTCCTCTTCACCACCTCCAGCGCCCGCATCGAGCGAACGAACTACTTCAATGGCAACTATACGGCTAACTTCTCTCAGACTGTCAATGGCTTATCTAGGTTTGGCAACAAGCAAACAGCGATAGGAGCAGGTTTATACTCTGGATTTGACTGGTACTTCACGGAAAAAATCTACTTGGGGGTAGAGTGGGGGCTCAGGTTCCAGTCTGTCTCTGTATCTGATGTAGAGACAACGACCTCTGCTGGTGGCGTCACCACAATCACTAAGCAGGCTGGTGGGGGAGCGGGTGGCTTTTCCACCTCTGCTGTTGGTGCACTTCGCTTAGGGTATCAGTTCTAAGGCAAGCGATCCAAAAAAGTCGTCATCAGGTGGGCAGCCTTTTGAAGGCTGCCCTTTTCATTTTGCTTTTCGCAGCAGAAGTATCGGTATCTGCTGGCTGAAGAGCTTATCTACGAGCTTCCATTCGGAGAGGGCTTCATTCGTATCCAGTACCACGACGTCTATCAAGAAGTCCTGAGCGACATGAACCGCCCCTTCGCCGATGTCTTTATCAGCGTATAGGAGACATTCCTCGGGGATAAAGTCGGGGTCAACATGGTCAATAATATAATCGCACATGTCCAGCACATGCCGCTGAAATGTGCGATGGGTGATGAAGCTGGTGGGTGTATTGACTTTGGCGCAGTAGAGTGTGCCACGAATCAAATGGACAAAAGGCACCAGGGTCTTGAGAAGAGGAAAGCTTTCTGACTGCATGGAGGTAAGCCAAAGAAGACGACGGGGCGGAATGGTTAGCGGTGCTGAAAGAAGTAAAATAGGGATAGGCGCTTCTTCCAGCAGATCCCACAGAGCAGTCGTACCAAAAAATCTTTCCCATCGCCGGCGCTGCTTGAAGGAAAGCGTCATCAAAGAGAAACTCTCCGTACGCAGATAACTCAAGATTTCCTCTGCAGGCGCAGCCACCTCATGCGCCTGAATGTGATAACTAATCACCACAGACGCTGGGAGTTTCTCTGAGAGATAGCCCTGATACCGTCGGAGCTTTTCCTCTGCCTGCTTTTGAGCAACTTCTATCTGGTGGAGAAAACTCTCACCTTGGGTAGGAGCCAAGCGAATCTTATCAGGCGTCAGCGTATGATACAGCTTCAAATGAGCTTCCTTGTCCAGACCCCGCAAAAGGTAGTGGAGACTCAAAAGGATATCCTCCTCATTCGTGGAATCCAGCGCTACGGGCGCCAGTATTCTAAGAGAGCTGTTTCCAGTCAGGGACATCGCTTAGATATTTGGCGTAGTATTTCCATACGAGTTTTCCATTATGAAAGAGAAAAGTAGCGTGCAAAACCCAAGGATCACCGGACGGACGGTCATTCCCAAGGCCGCGGCGAACAAGCGTCCAGAAGCGCCTGAGATTACTCCAGTGGAGCTGCTGCCATAAGGACGCTCGTCGCACGCCGAAGAGCTTATACAAGCGCAGCTTGGGATCGGCAATAAATGCCGAGCCTGGGTAATATCTATCAAAAAACCGCTTGCCTTCTTCCAGCGTATTAGGATGCACGAAAATAAGCTGCGGGCGCGTGTCGCCCTTCCACTGCTCTATAAAGGTTCGGATATCTTGTACCAGCCCTTTGCAGTAAATGCACCCTAGATGCCTCAAAAACTGTAGCCATACATAAGGGGCACTCTGCAGGATCTCTGGAAGCGTAGAGGCTGGAAGGTTTATGCCCTCTAAGGGCTGGGTGTCTGTATAGATAGAGGGACTCACCGTAACTTCCATACAAGCAGGCTGGTATCATCTTCGGGGGGGAGGGTAGCTTTATAAGCTTCCCAAAAGAAGCGTACTTGGGAGAGGACTGCTTCGGCACTGGTGAGGGTGCAGCCCTGTAAATGAGCACGCAGCCGTTCAGTGCCCATCTGTTCGCCTTGGGGGTTTACCTGCTCAATCAAGCCATCCGTATAAGCAAAGAACACATCGCCAGGGGAGAGGGGGATAACTTTGGGCTGAGAGCCAACTGACACGACTTCATCCATGAGAGCCAGCCCCAGGACGGTATGGGTAGCAGGCAGTTCTATAG
>CAZZMF010000245.1:0-2785 GCA_964655255.1 uncultured Sphingobacteriaceae bacterium | reverse complement strand
TCCCTTCTTTGAGAGCGAAGCGCTCGGAGATATCAATCGTTATACAGTAGGGCGCTTCCGGGATCTGGCGCTGGCGGAGGCTTTCCAAAAGGACATTCGTCGGCTGGGAATCAAGGATGCATGGATTGTTCCTTATAAGGACGGCGTACGCATCACCATGAAGGAGGCAAAGGAGATTCTGGCACGGGGCGGCTCTTGATGTGGTGGGTACTTCTCTGGGCACAGCAGATCTTCGCAGTTGGGGATGCCGGTGCCCTCACAAAGCGTCAAGTCCATTTGTACGAACGCTTCTGGGTAGAGCATGCCCGCAAAGACGACATACTGATATGGCTGGGGGATAACCTCTACCCCGCTGGTCATCGGGATAAGCGTCGCGACCGCCGCCGATGGGAACGGCTCCTTGCGGTAAGCCGCGCTTTTCCCGGGACTGTATTAGCTACCCCTGGCAATCACGACTGGAAAGCCGGCATCCATGGACTCCTCCGTCAAGAAAAAGACCTCCGCATCCTCCCGCATCCAGGCGCTACGACCCCTGAGACGCTGTCTATTGGGCGCTGGCACCTGTGCTTCATAGATTCGGAGATCTATATCCAGAGCAGCGGTAAAGACTTCCCTTGGAAATGGATAGACTCCCTCTTTCAAAAGCTCGCACCGCAGGATACGATAGTTTTTGTCTTGCACCATCCGCCCCGTACAGTGGGCGCACATGGTGGACACTTTCCGCTTTTAGCACATATTTTCCCGCTAAGGGTGCTTAGTCCCTATATGTATATTCCGCTGCCCGGGCTGGGGACCCTTTTCATCTTAGCCCGAAAAGCCTCCAAACATCCCACCGACCTAAGCCATCCAGCTTATGCCGACCTGTCTAAAAATCTGCTTGCTCGCGCACAACGCGCGCCGCAAGTCGTGATATTCCTCTCGGGACACGACCACAATCTTCAAGTCCACCGGATTGGCGAGAAGCAGTGGGCTATAGTTAGCGGCAGCGGCTGCAAAACCGAACCCCTCGCTCGCCGTAAAGCCCTCTGGGGCAGAGCGGTCGTAGGACTCTGGAAGCTCACCCCCCAGTCCATGGAAGCTTACTCTCTGCACAGACCCGATAGAGTGATTTGGAGATTTCCAGAATCTGTCGTACCTTAGCCCAAACTGTAGATTGCTATGAACAGCATAAAACTGATTGCGGCTTGCTTACTTACTGCTATACTGTGGGCGCAGCCTGATTTATTCTTCAATCAAGGCGCGCTCGTGTATGTCCAGTCAGGTGCCCTCGTCTACGTCCAGGGCGGCATGCAGATAAATGATAACGGCGCAGGCAATGATGGCATCCTGGAAAACTACGGAGAGATTCGCTGCGTGGATGGTACAGGGGGCTACCGGGGGCATTTCACTATCGGCGCAAATGCAGAGGTCAACTCGCGACCTAACTCACAGATTTACATACAGGGCAACTATAAAAACCTCAGTGGTTACCATCGCTCAACCGGCACTCATGGTGGAGGTAATCTGGGGGGAACGGTCATCTTCAATGGCAGCACTCGACCTCAGGTTTTTTCCATCACTGTAAATAACAATACGCAAGGCAACTCTCAGAACTGGACTCTCAACGATGTAATCATCAACAATACTGCCAACGATATCGCTTTGCGATATGTGTCCATAGACTGCCCGGCTGCAGATTTCACCCCCACAGGCTCTTACACAGTAGCTTGTATAGATGGGCCAGACAGAGATATGTGGATAGCCGGCACACTCACGCTTACCAGTGGCAGGATTCACACCACTTCTTCTCTGAGCGACGGGAATCCTTCTGAGGTTCGGATTCTGAATACATCTGCTACAGCCATCGCACGAACTCCGTGGCCCCCTGCCCAGCCTGCTAACTTTGGGACTCTGGATCCGGATAATCAAGACCGCTACATTTATGGGTATCTGCGCCGAAACCAGCTCGCAGCGAATGGTGCCTATCCCTTCCCCGTGGGGGGGGCCCATGACACTCGCGGCATTCAAGGCATAGAGATAGAAACAGCCCCTGGACAGGATCACTATGTACGAGTACGATTTGATCCTACTGTTCAATCTCCCTTCTCAGAAGCGCCTTACTGTCGCCCAGGCGATCCCGGACCCTCTCGTCAGTATAACCCACTCAATAACGGTCGTTGGGAGGTCATGCCCTTTGTAGATGCTACCACAGTAAGTCCCCTACTGAATGTAAAGCCCGCTTCTGTACGGATGTACAATAGAGTGGTAACGAATGCCACAGCCAGTGGCAACTGTCCCAACGCTGGGGCGAGTACCGGTCTGCCGGGCGGATCCGATCCCGTCTGGACTAACTACCCCACCAACCTCTGTTATGTGGGGTACAATCAGCAGCATAATCCTACGAATGGGCGTCTGAACCCTCCCAACAACTGCGAAGGACACAATCAGGGCTGGAATGTAGTGCGCACGGGCTTCAGTGCTTATAATGAAAATACCACTTACTTCTATGCTACCGTCATCGCTCACAATGCTCCCCTCCCCTCCGACGACATTCGTCTGGCGGCGACGCCCGACCGCTCGGCGATTGCGCTTACTTGGGAGGTCACACCTGAGCGGGAGTATGTGCTGGGCTATGAACTCCACCGCAGCACCGACGGCATAAACTTCTCCCGTATCGCCCAAGTAGATAAACAAGGACGCACCATCTATCGCCACCGCGATGAATATGTGCAGCCGCTCACCCGCTATTTCTACAGAGTGGAGCAGCATGATATTTTCGGGAATATCCGCTACTCCAACACCGTAG
>CAZZMF010000244.1:0-2805 GCA_964655255.1 uncultured Sphingobacteriaceae bacterium | reverse complement strand
GTGGAGCTTCTTGAGCAGCGGCTTCCCATGCCTGAGCTAAGCCCGCTAAAAAATCCTCCCCTGCTGGACTGTCTTCTGTCAGCCGCTCCTGCGAGAGTCCAGCCCCATAATATCCTATAGCCGATGCGGATAAAAGTCGCGCTTGTGGCGCATGGGCATAAAGCCACTTAGCAAGGTTTCGGGTAGGCTCTACACGGCTTTCCCATAACTCACGCTTATAGGCTTCGGTCCAGCGCTGCCCGGCGATGTTAGCGCCGACCAGATTTATCGCAGCGACGATGCCTTCCCCAGAAAGGGACGCCGGTATCTTACGTCCATTCCACTGGACATAGGGAGGTTGAACGCCTTGACGACGCGTAAGTAGAAGCGGCTCATAGCCAGCTTTCTGGAGGGCGGGCACCAGCGCTTGTCCGATAAGTCCGGTGCCACCGGTAAGGAGGACTTTGCGCACACCCTCAGAAACAAATAATCACAGCTAAATGCCAACGCTGGGTATATGGTTTTGTTTTTGGTGGGGCGGCGGCGCCGAAGGCGCCGCCGCCCCACCCCTCAGATGATAACCCATACCTCTCAGTAAAGCGCAAAAAGAAAGCCAACGCAGGGTTTTTGATACGATAGCAAAAACCAATCAAATGCGCCACAGCTTAGGCAGAGCTCCTCAGTCGCCGAGCTGAGCCGCCTTTTCCCGTAGGTCTATGGTCTCGGCAAGCTGTCCATCTTCGGTCTCCCCTTGAGCTTTTCCCAAAGAAATCGCTTTATCCAACGCTTCTAAGGCTTCGCGTTTGCGTTTGAGCTTGTAGTAGAGGGCGCCCAAGGTATCCCAGATATACCATGCCTGGGGCTTGTAGGCAAGGGCTTGTTTAGTAAGCAATACAGCAGTCCAAAGTTTTCCGGGCTCCTCTACATGTTTGTAAAAGTCCCACGCAAGTGAGTTATACTCTTCTGCGAGGGCTTCGCGCTGCTCGGCATCGGGTATTTCTGAGGGAGCTTGTAAAGCGATAGCTTTGAGTGCCAGATCAGCCGCCTTCTCGTTAACCTCGGGCACCGGAGCACCCAGCCCCATACGCCAAAGCATATTGTAAAGCATGCGCTCCACAAAGGGAAACTGCTTTTGTTTCTCCCTTATGTAGGCTTCTGCTTTCTCAAAGGCTACTTCCCACATCAGAGCCTGCCCAGATCCTTGAAAAAAGTCCCTCTGCAAAATAGGCGCATATATCTGCTCGTACATGTAAGGGTCGGTGGCATTACGCAACGATTCTGCTATGGAGAACGCATACCTAAGATACTTCTCACCCATTTCACTCAGGACTATCAGATTCTTAGCATATCCTGGCTCGCCGAGCCATGCTATGCGCACTGAACCAGCGGCTTTCAAATAGGCATCAAATACTTTTTCAATATCGTCTTTCTGGGCAAGCTGCACGAGTTTCGCCAAATAAGTGCGTAAGAACTCCACAGAACGATCACCTTTCTGGAAGCGGCGGCGCAGTTCAGGTAGTTCTCGGCGCGCTTTCTTAGCTTCGTTCAGTTGGGCGATGAAAGCTTGCACGACTTCATCATCTCCTCCTCCAAAAACTTCTGAGGGAAGACCAGTGTACTTGTAGAAAGGCTCACCCGTCGGCTCCACGCAAAGAAAAGTCGGAAATGCTTTCACATCATAAACCTTCGCCAAGGAATCAGCACCAGGGCTACTCTCTCCACCGCTCGCCGCATAGATCTTCAGCGGGATAAAGTCCCGACGCACCGCTTCCTGAAACTGCTGGCTGGGAAGTACTTTTTGCTCTACTATTTTACAAGGGGCGCACCACGTGGCAGAGACCATGATCCACAGCGGTTTTTTCTGCTTTTTAGCCTGAGCGAAAGCGGCATCTATGTTCTTCTCATACACTGTCTGCGCTAAAAGTATTCCACAAAGTGTGGCACTCCACATGTACCGCACTTGACAAAGGTAAGCTTTTTTTGAATAAGGTAGCCATAGGGGCGGTATGTCCGCCTTTTGTGTGATGTGAGGGGGTATTCAAGCATTTAGCGGAAAAGAGGCGTACAATATGCGAGTGCGTTATCTTTGCCGCATGCGGTATATCCTTTTAGGAGGTGCATTGATTTGGGCGCAGAGCTTATCGGAGGCGGAACTGGCGCTGAGCCGCGAAAACTATGAGCGCGCACTAATGCTTGCCGAGCAGATTATTTCTGCCAAGCCGAAGGAACTGTATGCCTACTATCTAAAAGGTCAAGCGTACCTTGGACAGTATCGCCAGGCGGATGAGGACGACCCGCGCCGTTCGCTCCTTCTGCGGCAGGCGCGTGAAGCTTTCAACGCCGCCTTGAGTAAGAATCCGAAGTTTGCTTACGCTCACATCGGCATAGCTGAGGTAGAACTGCTTGAAAAAAATACTGATGCCGCCAAAGCTGCCCTGAGCAAAGCCGAGGAGTATGGCGCCGCCGAAGTCAAGGCCCTCATAGAAACTGCCCGAGTTTATACCCTCCTCGGCGGGAAGTTCGGCGTAGATAAGGCGACACTGCTCCTCAGCAAAGCCAAATCCAAAGACCCAAACAACCCCGCCATCCTGCGCGGCTTGGGCGACCTGTGGATGCAGCAGGGCGTGATTGAGCTCGCCATAGATAACTATCAAAAAGCTGTAGCTGCCGAACCCAATAACCCTGAAAATCACTTCAAACTTGGGCAAGCATACGCCAAAGCCAAGTCTTACAAAGATGCCGGCGAAGCCTATAAAAAAGCCGCCGAAATAGACCCTTCATTTGCGCCCGCTTTTCGGGAGCTTGGAGAGATCTTCTTCTTAGCCC
>CAZZMF010000243.1:0-2839 GCA_964655255.1 uncultured Sphingobacteriaceae bacterium | reverse complement strand
TTATTTTGCAGTATGCGGCTTTGCTTACTGATTGGATTGGTCGTCTCTGTACCCGCGTCGGCGGTATATGGTCAAATAGCCTGCAAGATTCGTTGAAATACTACAAAGAGCGTGAAAGACTACCTGATGTCATTCGCGTGGTGCGTCGCCTGCGTGCCGAGATGCCCCATGATACAGCTCTGGTTATAAATAGCCTTTATGAGGAGGGGGTAGCCTTACGGACGCTCTCCCGCCTGGATGAAGCAGAGACGACTTTCAAAGAAGCGCTGCGCTGGGCTCATCCCCATTACCCCGACCGCATAGATATCCTTGCCCAGCTGAGCGTGGTCTTGACGGATCGCGGGGATCTCTCTGCAGCAGACTCCCTCCAAAAAGAGGCTTACAAGCTTGCGCACGCTCTTAGAGACTCCACACGCCTCAAGCGATTGCTCACAGTGATGTCTTATACCGCTTATTATAAGGATGACTTTCATGCGATGGCGGCATACTCTCGCGAGCTTCTCCAAATCACCGACGAAAAATCTCCCCATGACGGAGTCATACGATACGCTGCGCTAACGAACTTAGGCCTGGCACTGAGCTCTCTTGGACGCGCCGCCGAAGCCGAAAACTACCTTCGTCAGGCATGGATGGGTGCCTTTATTTACACTATTCCCTCCCAGTATGCGCGCTCGCATCGCTGAAAATCTCGGTATCGCCCTCAACGAGCAAGACAAGTCTGACGAAGCCCTCTATTTCTATAGGATTGCCGAGCAGATTTATCGGAAAATAGGGGATTCGCTTGCCTTATCCCACCTGTATAATAATATCGCCAAAGTACTCGCTGAACTTGGTGATGAAAAATCATCCAACGACTACCTATGGTGTGCTGCGCTTTTAGCCGAGAGCTACAGCGGCACAAAGTCCCCCATTCTTCCCAATATTTACCTCAATATCGCCCAAAATGCCTTAGAAGCAGGCAAGCTTGACACCGCTGAAACCTATGCCAGAAAAGCCTTAGAAGCGGTTCGCGAGCTTCACACACCCGGTGTAGAAGCGTATATCCAAGTCTGCTTAGGCGACATTTACAGACGCAAAGGCGACCTCCAAGCGGCTCGCGCGAAGCTTATACCACAGCTTTTTCCCTCTCAGATAGCCTCATGGAGACCGGCAATCCCTTTATTCCGATTCTTTTGACGCGCATAAGCCTCTTGGCGCTCAGAGAAGGTAACCTCTCCGAAGCCAAAGCCAACCTCCAAGAAGCCAACTACCGCTTCCTTCGGTACATGTACAGTAGTGTGGGACCGTATAGTCAGGAGATTTTGACCCACTATTTGGCGATGGCGCTCGTAGAGGAAAAAGCAGGTCATCTCAATCGCAGCGATAGCCTCGCCATGGAAACAGTACGGCGCAGCGCAACCCGACTGCAGCTTTATTTATCCACTCTCTCACCCGCTCAGCGCATCTATGCCATAAACAAGTTCTGGCGCCCTTACTACCAAGACCTCCAAAGGCGCGTCGCTGAAAGGAAAGACTCTGCTCTGGTGAGCTTCGGACTGTGGGCGACATATATGATAGAGTTTTTGGAGACATTCACGCTGTCCAATAGCCTCTTTTCAGACACGACGCTCACACACAAGTACCTCACCGCATGGAAAACATGCGTAAAAAGCTACATCCGCGCCGAGCGCGAGAAAAACTTCATGCAAGCAGACTCCCTCATGAAAGAAGCCCAAAAGTACCAAGCTATCCTATGGACTCAACTCAACTTGCCAACTGCTGAAGCTACCAGCTTTTTTGATGCGCTACAACGCCGATTGTCCAAACGGGAAGCCCTCCTCAAAGTCGTCCCTGTAAAGATGGATGAAAAAAGCGTATTGATTGGGTACATGGTCGCCCGACGAGGCAAGCGTATCACTTTAGACAGGGTAGTATTTGATTCACCAGAGGATCTGGCGGTGCCGGCATCCTCGCAAACTATCAAAGCCACCCTTCCTAAGGGGATACGCAAGCTCAGGGTTTTTACGCCGATACCGCTGCCGACAGAGTTTCAAAAAAACTTAGAAGCGACCACTGGTGCAGCAGTTTCGCTCTTCGGACAAGGACTTGTCTGGGAATGGCTGGTCTCGCGCTGACGCAGGTAAAGGGCTATACGCTCATCAGAGAAACCGCGTACCTTTGTAATATGCAACCGATCCGCCCCAAAGTCCATGGTCGTGCTCGCCTTTTTCAAAATCCTTTCTTAGAACTGCTCACGCTCTCTTCCCCTTATGTAATATGGGGCATGTACATTCCCATCGTGTCTGGGCTGCTGTACTACAGCGTGGCAGGCTTGCAACTTAGCGTGCAAGCTGTGGTGCTGACATTTTTGGCGGCAATCTTTACTTGGACTTTGGCGGAATATCTTCTCCACCGCTTTGTATTCCACTGGGTAGATGAGCGCCCGTGGGTTCAACGGTTTCATTATCTTGTTCATGGGGTTCATCACGAATATCCCTCAGACCCACACCATCTTTTCATGCCGCCTGTTCCCAGCTTGATATTAGCGAGTGCTTTTGGAGGGCTTTTTTACCTACTTTTTGGGCGGTATGGTTTTCCATTTTTGGCGGGTTTCATCGTCGGCTACCTTATATACTCCACGACCCACTATCTGATGCACCGCATCAAAAACCCGCCTACGAAGTTTCTCAAAAAGCTTTGGCGCCATCATCATCTGCACCACTTCAAAAGTCCTGATCGGGCGTTTGGGGTTTCTTCACCCCTGTGGGATTGGGTTTTTGGCACGATGCCAGAGACTTCCCCCCGCCAAGTGCAAGGCACATAGAGATATTTGTTTGCAGCACATATGCCAGATATATTA
>CAZZMF010000242.1:0-2854 GCA_964655255.1 uncultured Sphingobacteriaceae bacterium | reverse complement strand
GTTCTATGCCTTTCTCGCGGCTAATCCCGAAGCTTTCGCCAATGTAGGGAAAGAGGGACATACCCAACGGAATGGTGACAATGGTGTGCATGATAATGACCAAGCGCCAGCTCGCCGAAAAGAACGCCACCGCCTCACTGCTTTGAATGCCAAGAATACTCCCTATACCTTCTGCATAAGGCAAGAATAATCCGTGCGTAGCTACATGGAGGATGTAGGGGGAGACCGCTTCGTAAAGAAGGCTTTCAGCAGCTTCGGAGCGCAAACGCACATATGCCAAAATACCCTCACTTTGGAGAATGTCGCGAATGGCTTCCACTTCTTCACGAGTGCCTGGCAGCGGCGGGATAGCTATACTATCCGCTGGCAAGCCCCCAGCATAGTCGGGGTCTGCCACGAGTAGAGCTTTGCGCCCGTCCCAATACCGAAGCGGTTTCGGGGGACTAATAAGACTAGCTAAGCGGGTACGATACATCACCTCATATTTATCCACCAAATGACCGCCCTCCGGCATGCGAAGGGTAGCCAGATTGATCTGGTTAAAAACACCGTCGTTGGAGACGATGAGCCTTGAGATAGTGGAAGGGAGCACTTTCGCTACGGGCGCCCAGTAGAGGCCATACGAGGAAGTATCTATCTCAAAGTTCAGGATGGCTTGGCTATATCGGAATACCCCTATGGTTTCCATGCGTCGCCCATCCGGATAGAGCACAAAGACGGGCTTTCTCATAGAAGGCGTCGTAATGACAGCGTAGTATATGATGGAGTCCGCTGCGGTCGGTAGGCGCAAACGAATCCAGTCTATCGCAGCGGTTTCGTCGGAAAGGGCAGACCGTAGCGCTTTCCAAGAAGCCTTTTTGAGTCGGATATCCCCGACAAACTGAGTGAGTTGCTTTTCCAAGGCATTTAGGCGTTCTTCTTCCTGAGCGAGATTGATATTGAAGCTCTTCAGCTCCTCCGGGGAATAGGTATATAGGCGTACGACATATTCTTTTTGGTCTTGCCATTCTTTGAAGATGCGCTGAATGGTCGTGTCGCGGCTATTGGCGAGGCGATTACGCAGTTGAGCGGTCTCGCTCAGCAAGTAAGCTTTTGTTGTGAGATAGGTCTCGTAGGCTTGGAGTTTGTCTTTTTCAGAGCCATAGCCGAAAGAAAAGGCAAAATAATGCTCCAAGACTTGACGAACGCGTACCCAATAGCGAGTTTTTTCGCTTTCCGTCAAGCCGTTGAAGAGGCGATCTACCTGCTCAAGGAGAAGGTTTACAGCTTGGGTATAGGTGCGTTTAGCGGCGGCTTTATCGCCTGCGATCCAGTACAGATCCGCTATTTCTGCTAAGTGGAAAGGATACTCAGGATGCTTCGTGCTATAAACGCTTGCCCATAGCTTGAGCCAACGGTTATAGGCTTGACGGGCGGCGGGGTAATCTTTTTTGACTCGCAGGAGGCGAGCGGTATAGAGATAGGCGCGCAGGCGCATGGGATTTTTGAGAGGTACGCGGCTTTCTAATATGGTGCGAGCGGCGCTAATCTGCGGTTCTGCCAACGCAGTGCTATCTATTGCGAGCCATGCTCCCCCGATATCCAAAGAGAGCGATGCATATTCTACGGGAGAGGCGCCTTGGGCTTTTTGGGCTTCTTCGGCGCTGCGAGTCAAATACATGGCTGCACTATCCGGCTGCCCAGAGAAAAGTGCATTTTCTCCCAAAAGGTAGAGCGTGCGGGCAAGCGTCAAAGTAGGCTTGCTTTCGTAGAGGGTACTTTGGACGGAGAGGGCTTTTATAAGGTGCGTTTTCTCTTTATCATACCGTCCAAGGGCATGTTCTACTCGGGCAGCGACCAGTGCAGCATTTGCATAACCCGGCGAAATCTCTCCAAAGAGTTTTTTATTCAGCTCAAGGGCGTGATTAGCGCTTTCCTCTGCTTTGAGATAGTCGCCTACAGAGAGATAGAAGTCGGCTAAACTGATGTAAAAGGCAGCCGCTTCTGCATCTTCTCGTTTGGAGCGTTCGTAGGAGGTTTTTATACGCTGATAGACCTCTCGGGCGCGGGAGATTTGCCCTGTGCGTTGATAGAGCATGGCGAGCCGCAGTAGTCCGGCATCTTCCATCTCTTCATCCTTGAAGGTGCGTTGATACCGCTGCCGCAAGCGAATCGCCTCCATGTAATGCTTCTCTGCTTCTTTATACTGCCCTTTGAGCTGGGCAAGGTCGCCAAGGGCTTCTTCCAAAGCTATCCGTTCGCGCAGAGCCATCTCGCCTGCGTCGCGAATCGGTTGGGCTATTTTAGTCAGGGAAGATTCGGCTTGGGCGACATTGTCCAATCGCAGCGAAATATCTACCAGAGAAAGCTCGTTACGGAGGTAGTCTAAGTTCTGGTAGGGCTTTGGGAGCAGGCGCTGATAAGTTCCCCGCTGCCTTAAGAAGATAGCCTCGGCGTCTTTATAGCGTCCTGTGGTAAGCTTGTATCGTCCTAAGGCTGCCCATACAGGTAGCGTTATGGGGGTCTCTGGTTCGTTGAGCGCATGGAGGATCTGATAGGCGCCTCTAAATGCTGAGTCGGCTTGCTTATACTGATAGATGAAAAGAGCTGCTTCGCCTAACTCTGCTAAAGAGGCTGCTGTTTCTAAGGCGGGGAAACTTACGAGGTTTGCCATTTGAAGGGCTGCCTGACTGGCGTAGGAGGTGGCGATGGTGCCTTTATACTGTGCCAGAGCGGCGCGAGCTGCCAACCGGTGGAGGCGAGCATTGCATAGTCCCTCTGCGGTACGCAAGCGCCCCCCTATCAAGTTTTCTGTCAGGGTGGATTTACGAGTAAGGCGCCCGATGGCTTCCAAGTGTTCTATAGCTTCTACGAT
>CAZZMF010000241.1:0-2857 GCA_964655255.1 uncultured Sphingobacteriaceae bacterium | reverse complement strand
GCCCGAGGGAGCGCGAGATTTTCTCGTGCCGTCCCGCCTCAAACCCGGCACCTTCTATGCCCTCCCCCAATCCCCCCAACTCCTCAAACAGCTCCTTATGGTGGCTGGGTATGATCGCTACTTCCAAGTCGCCCGGTGCTTCCGCGATGAAGACTACCGAGGCGACCGTCAGGCGGAGTTTACCCAGTTGGACTGTGAGATGAGCTTCGTCACGCAGGAAGAAATACTCACAGTCTTTGAAGGGCTGGTGCGGCAAGTATATCGCACCCTTTTAGGCGTGGAGTTAGAGCCTTTTCCACGGCTCACCTACACGGATGCCATGCGCTATTACGGGTCGGACAAGCCAGACCTGCGCTACAGCCTGCGCTGGGAAGAAGTAACCGCATGGACGCAGACCCAACCCGTGCCTTTCTGGCAAGGAAAACGAACCTTCTGGCTATGGATACCCGGCGCTAAAGCTTCCCGCAAGCAGCAAGACACTTGGCAAGCCCTCGCCAAAGCCCATGGCGCCACCAGCATAGCTTTCATACACCAAGAAGAAGGCATCCGTTCCTCCTCTCTGGCAAAGTTCTTTTCCCTGGACACCATAGACCTTCCCGGCAACGGGCTGGGGATTTGGCTCACCACAGACCACCTACCTGCCTTGGGAGCTGTACGGCAAGCGGTTATCCAGGATTTGCAGCTGCCCCCAGAAAAACCCTGGGCTATACTATGGGTCGTGGATTTCCCGCTCTTCGAACTGGATGATGAAGGTAAGCTCACAGCAGCTCATCATCCTTTTGTCCATCCTCACCCAGAGGATATAGAACGAATAGAGTCAGACCCCCTCACCGTACGAGCCTTGGCATATGACTTAGTTATCAATGGTCACGAGATTATGAGCGGCAGTTTGCGCTGCCACACCCCCGAACTGCAGAAGCGCATCTTTCGCGCCTTAGGGTTCACGGAAGAGGCGATGCAAGAGAAGTTTGGATTTCTCTTAGAGGCGTTGTCTTATGGGGCGCCGCCTCATGGGGGCTGTGCTTTTGGGATTGACCGGTGGGTAATGCTCTTAGCAGGGGCACGCAGCTTGAGAGATGTGATCGCCTTTCCGAAAACCGCCAGTGGCTCTGACCTTATGCTGGGAGCGCCTGCGCCCTTGGATGCCGCCCAGCTTGCCGAAGTGCTGCGCTGGATAAATGCCCATGCTACCTGACCCCGTACTTTTGTAAGTGACGATATGCGAGCAGGTCCAAAAGCGCTTGCCGAGTTGGAGGCGCTTTTTCGCCGAAATGGCTATACCCTCAAGTACCTCAAAGGTCCCTTTCGCGGCGGCGCCTGTCGCCTATACGACAATAAGCTCGTCGTCATCAACGCCATTTATCCCCCTGCAGGGCGCGTGCGAGCCTTGGCAATGATTGCTGAGCAGATCATGGACAAACTGGACCTGACGCCCGAAGAAAAAGACTTGATCCAGCGTCTCGCCCTTTGAAGCTCCACTTCTTAGGTACAGGTACCTCCCAAGGCGTGCCGATTTTGGGCTGCGCTTGTCCAGTGTGCCGTTCCACCGACCCGAGAGACAAGCGTCTGCGCACCTCCGCCGCCCTCTTCATCCAAGACAAAGTCTGGGTCATAGACACGGGACCAGACTTCCGCACACAAGCGCTACGAGCACGACTCCCCACCGTAGATGCCGTGCTCTTTACCCATGCCCATAAAGACCACACAGCGGGCCTGGATGATGTGCGCCCCTTCAACTACCTCCAAAATAAACGCATTCCCCTCTACGGCGATGTCCGCACAATAGAGCAAATCAAAATAGAGTTTGCTTACGCTTTTGACGGTCCGCCGTACCCCGGCATTCCCCAGCTCACGCCATGGGTCATAGAGCCCTATGTACCCTTCTCTTTACATGGAATAGAAGTGCTGCCCTTCTCTGTCCTCCACTACAAGCTACCCGTACTGGGCTATCGCATCGGCGGGCTGGTGTATATCACCGATGCCAGCTTCATCCCCAAAGAGAGCTGGCCCTACCTGTACGATGCCAAGCTCCTCGTCCTGAATGCCCTTCGCAAAGAGCCGCACATCTCGCACTTTCATTTAGAGGCAGCGATTGAGATAGTAGAGAAGGTTCGTCCCAAGCAGGCTTATTTTACCCACATCAGCCACTTGATGGGGCGCCATGCGGAGATAGAGGCGACCCTGCCACCGCATATTCGGCTGGCATACGATGGACTGGAGGTAGAAGTATAAGCGGTCTGTCAGCTGAAGGGCAAATACGGCGAAGAACCTGCCGTATACTTCGCCATGCATTTATTATCTCCTCAGACGAAGCGGCGTTTCTCGTGAAATGCATGCGGTATTCAAGCTCCCACAGCGTCTGCAGGGCATGATGGAGCTTCGGATCTGTGTGGATGTATCTCAGTTCGGAGAGGGTCAAACTGCCGGGATGTACAGTAGCATGAGGCGAGAGGAGGTCCTTGAGCGAAGCGCAAAACTCAGGAAACTGCTCAGGACTAAACGAGCGCCATCGCCAGAGCCAAAGCCACCAACGCGCACGAAGTACGGCTTGACGAAATGCCCGCTGCAAAAGCCCTCTATACAGGGGATACAGCACCAAAGCCAATAGCCCCCCCATCAGCACACCTGCAAGCCAAGTCAGTGAAAGTGCAGACTCGGCTTCTGGAGGCTCGGGGGAAAAGCTCGGCACAGTAAAGTCAGCTTGGGGCATGAGACTGTCAGGCGGGAGCAGCGGTATCTGAACGGGTGTGATAAGGGTATCTGTACCCCAGCTCCACCGCTGCCCGGGGGGAGCAGCCTCCCAGAAGCGTATCCATACAAAAAGCGTTTCCCCCCGATGAAACGCCCCAAGCTGTTC
>CAZZMF010000240.1:0-2864 GCA_964655255.1 uncultured Sphingobacteriaceae bacterium | reverse complement strand
GTACAGGGGGCGGGGCGGCGCCTCCGGCGCCGCCCCGCCCCCTCAAAAACAAAGTAATGCGCCACAAATAGCACCCCTGCGAAGGAATGCCGCCTACGCAGCATCGTGGTCAGGAGCCTCCTTCTCAGTGAGTAGAGTTTGGGCTATTGCTTGTCCTAACCGCTCTAAAAAGGCTTCATCTGTCGCATCAAAAGCCCCTACACTGGGTCCGTCCACGTCTATCTGTCCCAGTATCCTCCCGTTCTGCGGATGGCGAATCAAAACCACTATCTCCGAACGCGTCTCTAAGTTGCAGGCAAGATAGTTATTGCGTTCTCGCACGTCATACACGATTTGATTGGCATTTTCGGCGACGGCGGTACCGCAAACGCCGCGTCCTACGGGTATTCGGGTATGTTCGGTGGGCGGTCCCGCATAAGGTCCTAACACCAGCACATCCCCTTCCAACCAGTAAATCCCTACCCAGTGAAAGTGTGGTAGGCTTGCTTTCAAGCGCTCCATCACTTGTTGAAGCCGTTGAGAGAGAGGCTTGTTTGAAGCGTGCAGCAGCGGGATGAGTTCGTTCAGAAGTGCATCTGCGGTGGTAGGGGCTATCATCATGCCAAATGTACTGATGAGTCGTACAAAGGCGGGGGGTTTTTGGGCTTTTACTGGGGAGCGATAGGTTCAGCTTATATTGACGGTGCGTATATGCTTTTGCTTGGGGAGGGGTGGTGGCGCCGCCGCCACCCCCTCAGATAAACCCACACACATCAGCACCCTTACACTCAGAGCCTATAAGGCACAAAAAAGAAAGGCAAATGCAGAGCTTTTGGTATCACTCACTGAAACTGCTTCTGGATTGCAAATCAGAATGGCATGGCAGCCCTCCTTTGGGTACGTTCAAGCGGAGGAGCTCCCTATGCAGGGTGGATGCTCGGAGGGGCGGAGAGTTCTGTACAGGAGGGGCGAGGAAGGGATGGCGGGATAGGGCGAAAGCGTCCGTATGTCATTCGCAGCCACAATCGCACCACGCCCCACAGCCCCCACTTTTGCCGAAGGTAGCGTAGCGTGCTGGGTAGAGACTCCCAAAAGTATCGGTTAGTCTCCACAGCAAAGCTCGGCTCCATGTAGCAGTTGATAACGCAGCCTTCACAGAAGGAAAATCGCCCTTCTAACTTTCTCAGGTGCCTTACCGGCGGGGAGTGGTAAAGCTCGTACAGCCTTCCTTGGATAGGAAACTTATACCCCTGCTCATGTGCGTGGTAGCACGGCAAAAGGAGTTCATTTTGTGGGGAGATGACGACAGTGGCAGAGGCAGCCCGGCACACAGGTGCATACGGGGAGTTGCCCCCCGCTTCGCGCAAGGTAAGAAAGGCTTCGTTCAGATAAATGTACTTGCGGCGAGCCCAGCGACGCAGTTCTCGTATAGCTTCGGGGGGAAGCGCCGAGGTTCCCACTTGATTGTAAGCGAAGATGGGATTGAGAATGAGAATCAGCTTATTAGGCTCGGCAAACTGCCGATAAACGGCTTCTATTTCGGTCCAGTTGGTGGGGGTTACGGTGAAAAGGATGTCGGGCTTTTCCCCGATTTGGCGGGCAACTTTTATACTTTCTTGGACGAAGGCGAAGCAAGGGACGCCTCCACGCAGGGCGTTGTGCTTTTGGGCATCGGCGGCATCTAGTGAAAAGTGCAGCATGTCTATTTTACCTGCCAGCTCGCGGGCGCGTTTGGGGTAGAGGAGGGCATTAGTGGTGACGGTGGTAAGGAAGCCCATGCGTTGAGCGATGTCCAGAAAAGTAGGGAGTTGGCGATGGAGGAGCGGCTCCCCCCCAGTGAAGTCTATAATCCGGACCCCCAAGCGCCGCAGATCGCGCAAGTTTTGGAGAAAGTTTTCTATGGTAGCGTAGGGGGAAGGCTTCTCCCAAATGTCGCAGAAGCTGCAAGCGGCATTACAGCGGTAGGTGAGGTAATAGTTGCATAAAACAGGATGAGACGCCAGCCGCATGCCTCAGGAAAAACCTAAATCCGAAGGCACCAACCCAGAGAAAGTGCCCGAAGATAAAAGCAGCACAGCGCGCGGGGGATGGGATAGGGTATCTCGTAGAGCTTGTACAAGGGCGTCTTTGTGATAGAACCAGCGCACCCCTTTACCCAGTGCTTGGCGAAGCGCTTCTAAATCAGTACCTTTTTCCCATGCGACTTTTTCATCTACGAAGACCCAACGTTCTTTGGCAGGACGCAGAACTTTCTGATACTGCACAGCATAAGCAGGTTGCAAGCTACTATATGTGTGCAGTTCTAATACCACTGTGAGGGGCAACTTTGGGAAAGTCTCGCGTACGGCTTGGATGATAGCTTGGGCTTTACTGGGGGCGTGGGCGAAATCTCGTACTACGATAAGGTCTTGATTTTGATACCAGACTGTCTGGCGCTGCTCGGGCAGTTCAAAGCTACTGAGTATCTCCGCAAAATCCTTATCCTCCACAAAAAACTCCTGCAGCACACGCCAGACGGCGGCGGCATTGAGCACATTATGGCGTCCCCAGAAGCGCACAGGTACCACGCGTCGCCCTACCTTCACAAACCACTGCGTACCTTTTTTGAAAGTAGGCAGTTCTTGATAGGGGATAATCGTTTGCCAGCCAGGACGCAGGTGCTTCTCAACAAGCATCTTGACGGTGGGGTCAGTGGCGTTATAGAAACATACCCCTCCTTTGGGGATAGTTTGTAGGAGGTGCTCAAAAGCTTGCAGATACCTTTCGGGGGTGGGATAGACGTTGACATGATCCCAGGCAATCCCAGTGAGAATAAGCCAGTGCGGGCGATAAACGGCGGCTTTGGGTTGTGGATTGAAGGGGGAAGCCGGGTACTCATCCCCTTC
>CAZZMF010000239.1:0-2864 GCA_964655255.1 uncultured Sphingobacteriaceae bacterium | reverse complement strand
CTGATAGGCGCGATATCAGCATGTCCCCTACCATGAATAAAAATACTCTCACCGCATACATTCTACCAAGTAGCATGTGCTTTGCCTTTCCAAGCCCAGGCGGGCTCCACGCTGGCAGGGCGGGCTGCTTTGCGCTTCATAAGGCAAATGTACTACCCAGTTTGCAACCTATTCGTGGGCACCAGACGTATAGAGTATCGTTATGACGAGAGAAATAAAAATCCTTGGATGGATGCTGGGCTTGAGCCTCTTAGGGTTCGCTCAGCCGTCAGGCGAAAAAGCCGTAGGAGTCCTTATCAGCAAAGATGGACTTATGGCGGTCTCAGCCCGTTTGGCTTCGCCCAGCAACCCTACCCTCAATCTGGCGCTTATGGGGGGCATAGAAGCCGGACATAGCTATACAGGAGGGATAGCGCTCCAGCAGTTTCTCAACTACGGGGGCGCCTGTGAAACGGGTTCTTGCCGCCGTCGAACCATGCCGCTTGCCCCCTATTTAGAAGGTGGAGTTCGCTTGCATAAGGGCAGCGAGGGTCCCCAAGTAGATATACTTGGGCAGTTAGGCGCAGGGATTCTGCTACCGCTCGGTCCCGTAGAACCTTTCGCGCAAGTCAACCTCTACAAAGCTATATCCCCAGAAAAACCTGCGGTGGATCTCGCTGGTGGTTTACGCATCCGCTTCTGAGTCTATCGCTGCTCTTGATAGACATGGTTCTGGGTGCCCCCCGCTCGGGGGGTATTCTGTTTTCAGTCCCTATATGGAATAAGTTTTGCCTAACTTTGCTCGTATGCCGATGGTCGCAGAGTTCTTGGGGCAAAGCCTTCGCCTTAGTGAGGAAGGATTAATCAGAGAAGCGCTAACGCCTGTGCATGTCGGACTGAGCCTTTTTCCACAAAGCCCCGAACTCTGGTATGAGAAATATCGCCTTTTGAAAAAACTGGGGGATCAAGAGGCGTATGCAGCGCTAGTGCAGTGTCGGCGTGTATCTCCTTCGTATCTGCCGGCGGTGAAAGCCCACTACGAAGAGCTTCTCAAACAAAACCGCATTCGTGAAGCCTACCAACTCCTCCAAGAACTCCTAAAGCTTGACCCCGAAAATCCCCGCTGGTGGGCACATAAAGCTTTCTGGGCGATGCACTTTGGAGATTTAGAGGCAGCGGAGGAGGCTATCCAACGCGCCAGTGAACTACCACAGCAGACTCCGGAGATACTGTATTATCGGGCGCTTTTTTTAGCGCGGCTTGGACAGACTACTGAAGCCGCTGCCCTTCTGGAAAAGTGTATCCAACAAGAGCCGACCTTGCTCTCTGAGATATCCGAAGAGCCTTTACTGCGTGAGCTTTTAGCCAAATAGACGCATTCTTCTTTCACGATAGAAACTCTGCAAAATCCCAATACCTGCACCTATTGCCACCCACGACGACCCGCCATAACTAATCAAAGTCAAGGGAATCCCCACTACTGGAAAAAGTCCTACTATCATCGCCACGTTGATGAGCAAGTGAATCCACAGCACCGCTGACAATCCATATCCGTACAAGAGGGCTATGACGCTATTAGAGGCTTCCGCAATCTGGACTATGCGCAAAAGAAATAATACATATAGCCCTATCACGAATAGGGCGCCGAGCCATCCCCACTCCTCAGCAATGCCACAAAAGGCAAAATCCGTATGCCGCTGTGGGATGAAGTCCAGTTTGCTTTGGAGACCCTTGCCGTAGCCCTGTCCGCTCAGTCCGCCCGCCACGACTGCCACGCGGGCTTGGATGGTATTCCAGCCAGCGCCTAAGGGGTCTTTATACGGATCTAAAAGCACACTGATGCGCTGACGCTGGTGAGGCGCTAAGACCTTATGGTACAGGTAGCCCGACAGCCCCAACCATGCCCACAGCGCCGCTATTATCCCTAAATGCAACCAAAAATAGCGCCTCCCAAAAAGTAGAAAATAACTGACCAGCCCTACTACCGTAAGCCCACCCGCTATGTACATCCAAGAATACAGCAGTGTCAAAAATGCCAGCCCCCCCAGCAGTACTGGAATAATGATGACCCATACCGATAACCCCCAGCGGTACAGGGGCACAAAAAAGGCAAGGAACGTAAGCGCCGTACCAGTATCTTTCTGAAGAAGGGTCAGGAGTATGGGCACCCCAATGATCCCACTCACCGCCAGTCGGTCTTGCCATTCATCCCATTTGAACTTGTAGCGGTTGAGGTAAGTGGCTAAGGCAAGTGCAGTGGCGACCTTCATAAACTCCGAGGGCTGCAAGCGGATTGGACCGAACTCTAACCACGCCCGGGCGCCATTGACTTCCCGCGCTATCAGGGCTGTCAGTATCATGCCTCCTATCCCCACTGCATATATCGCATAGGAGAAATACCGCCAGAGCTGTGCCTGAATGGCAGTGGCTATAGCCATCACTGATAAGCTCACGCCACCCCACACAAGCTGACGCACGTAAGCATATCGCCACTCTAAGGGGGGGAAGCCTTCTATGGAATACAGGTTGAGGATGCCTATCACCATCAGGGCAAAAACTAATCCGTATAGAATCCAGTCCGGAGCGGTACGTTGCATCAGTAAGGTATAGTTGAGAGTATGGCTTGGATGAAGGTATCGGTTCGGATGCCTTCGGCGAGGGCTATATAAGAGAGGATAATACGATGCCGAAGGACGGCGGGAGCGACGGCTTTGATGTCTTCGGGGAGGACTGTGGAGCGCCCCATCAGGAATGCCCGAGCGCGAGCCGCTCTATGAAGCGCCAAGGCAGCTCTGGGCGACGCTCCATAAGCAATCTTTTCTCGCCATCCCTTGATACCAGCCTCCTCAGGGGCACGGGTAGCCCGCACTAACCGTACAATATAC
>CAZZMF010000238.1:0-2870 GCA_964655255.1 uncultured Sphingobacteriaceae bacterium | reverse complement strand
TGTGTGGAATGTGGGATAGAGCCTACCTGTCTGGGGCGCTGTGCATATCAGCGTCTCGTATCAGCCCAGACAGCCGCCGAGGAAGCAGAAGCCTCCCTTATTTTAGCGCACGCATGGTTACGGGGGGGCTTCGCCGAGGGAATACCCCGTCTGCTCGCCCCGCTCCGAGAAAAGTTTCCCTATCAGGACTCTCTCCATGTCTATGCTCGCCTGCTCGTAGCAGAAGCCTATAGCCAGAGAGGTGATCGAGATTCCGCCCTTATCTTATACGAAGAGATAGCTCAGCGTGCCCCGCAGCTCACGCTGCGGGCATATGCTGCGCTTAGACTGGGTAGCTTGTACGTAGAGACTCATCCCGCTAAGGCGATGGTTTTCGCCTCTCAAGCAGATGAAGAGCTTGGGAAAGGAGGGGCGCCGCTTCACAGGGCGCTGGCACGGAATCTCCTCTCTGTGCTGATAGCTGGGCAAGGCGACTACACACGAGCGATAGCATTTGCACAGGAAGCGAAAGCGCTCATAGCCCAGGCAGGAGACACGCCTGATCTGCTATGGGGCGAACCGCGCACTATCGCAGCCGCCATCACCGCCAATCTCGCCTCCCTCTATCAAGAAAAAGGTCGACTTGCCGAAAGTCGCAAACTGTACGAAGAGGCTCTCCGCACAGCCCAGATGCAGCAAGATACCTTGGGCATCGCTCAGGCTTATTTAGGGCTGGCTCAGCTCGCTCTCCAATCTAATGACCCTGCCGCAGCCCTCAACCAACTGCGCCAAGCAGAACCTCTCCGACATAAGCTTCCCCTCTCCCTCCTCAAAGAGTGGTATCGCACCGTGGCACAAGCCCACTTCCTTCTGCGCCAGTATAAAGAGGCAATGGCAACCTACGAAAAACTCAGTGAAGCTTTGGAAAAAGAACTTCAAGCCACCTTAGCCTCCCGCGCTCAGCAGCTTCAGGTGCTCTCTGGACTGACTCAGCGTGAAGTAGAACTCAAAGCGTTGGAGCTTCAGCGCAGCCGTGAGCGCTTTCTCTACGGCGTTTTGGGGGGAGTGATGCTTTTTGTGCTTGTTTTATTAGGGTATGGGCTGTACTATGCCCGGCGCCGTGCCCGTGAGGAGCGGTCCCTTCGCCAGATGATCGCTCAGCAAGCCGTACAGATAGATGAGCAGAACAAAAGGCTTACTGAGCAGGCGGCTGAACTGCAGCGCCTTTCCGACTCCCTCCTTGAAACGATAGAAGAACTCAAGCGATCCCACACAGCCGCGCAGCGCCTGCAGGCTTCTATGCTACCTCCCGTAGAGAAGCTCCTCCCAGAGAGCGCCATCTATTATGAACCCATGCAGGAAGTCAGCGGCGACTTTTACCTGCTGGTGTCCGATACCTTTTCTAAACGGCTGCTTTTTGCCGTAGGTGATTGTACAGGACATGGTGTGGTCGGGGCTTTGCTGACAGGCATCTTTTCTACAAACCTCCAGAGCTTTTTCTTCCAAAATCCCCAGCAAATGCCGCAAACGCTTCTGTCCCGCTTGGTGCAGGTTTTATCTGCGCTCTTTGGCACAGCTAAAAAAGGATATTCCGAAGGCGCTGAACTGGTAGTGGGCATAGCGGACTTCTCACAGCAGAAAGTATATCTTGCTACGGCAGGACGCCCAATCTGGGTCAGCAGGTCATCCCATGGCTTAGAAGAGTGGGAGGGGGGGCGCCTCGGAGTTACCGCTGAGACCCCAGTAGATTACATTTTCCCGACTTATGAGTTGGATTTGAGAGACGACTTTGTGATTTACCTTTTCACCGATGGGATATCTGATGTGCTGAATGAGTCAGGGAAACGGTTGGGTAGGAAGGTGCTGCGGGAGATGATGGAGCGGGAACGCTGGGTTCGACTTTCGAGCCACCGACAGAAGGAGCTTATTGTAGAACTGCTGCGAAACTGGCAGGGGCAGGCGCCTCCTAATGATGATCGCACCCTTTGGATTATCCCTTCGGAAGCCCTCCGAAAATATGGGGCGGAGCGGCTGCGTGCCTTCGTGTAGCGGCTTAGCTCATACCTTTTTCAAGTAGCAAAATAGCCCACTCGGGGAGAACGCCGGTTCATAACCCCATAGTCGCAGGTTTGATTCTTACTTGCGTATATGCTTCTGATTTCAGTGGCGCTGCCGCCTCCCCCTCAGTAATATGCCACTTGGGTATTAGGCTCAGAGTCTGCAAGGCACAAAAGGAAAGCCAATGCCCAGCCTTGATATGACACCCCCTTGAGGCTCATAACCGATACCGCACCGTTACATAAAACCGGTGTGCCCACCGCTCCCGATACACAATGGCGTCTCGGTCTGGTAGATACCGTTCGGCGTTGCCGACACGCTGGCTGTGGAGGAAAGGTTGATTGAGGAAGTCCCACACAGCCAGGCGCACTTCCCAGTGCTGTCCCAGAAATACACTCCCTTGCCCCTCTATCGTCAGGCGTCCATGCTCTATATAGTGCGGAAAGATATACGGGTCAAAGCCAATAGCCCAGGTGGCGGCACTGGTGTAGTTTAGAAAGGCAGAAAGCTCGTATCTACGGCGCGTGTAGATAAGCCCAGCATTACTGACGATGGGACTGTGGCTCTGAAGATGATGCGCCTCTGGGCGTCCAAGCTTCCCCAAAAAGGAACGCTCCGCAGCACTTTCACTGAACATCAGCGTCAAATAAGTCCAAAGGCGGGCGCGTTCGGTCTCATGAAGAACCTCTTGCGCTTCCAGTTCTATGCCGGCGACCTCGCCCCACGGACGCGTCCGCAGCGCAAAGGTGAAGGTGAGATTATAGCTCTCAGGTACCAGATACACCTCCGGAAAGCGAATAAGCCGCTTATAAAACACACCGATGGATAGGCGG
>CAZZMF010000237.1:0-2884 GCA_964655255.1 uncultured Sphingobacteriaceae bacterium | reverse complement strand
GTTCGCTTTTTCCCTCACCAGCCGAAAAAGGGTATAAGGCGAGAAGTCTGCGCTGTAGATGTTCATGAGGAAAAGCCCGCTGTCTTTTCTTAGAAGGGATAGGCAAGCTTCCAGCAGAGGGGGTAGGTCGCGTTGGATTTCCCAGCGTTTGCCTTCGGTACCAATGCCATAAGCTGGGGGGTCTAAGAGAATAGCGTCAAAGCGTTCGCCACGACGCTGTGCCCGTTGGACGAACTTTCGCGCATCTTCTACGAGCCAACGGATGGTAGAGATGTGATTGAGGGCGGCGTTTTCGGCTGCCCAAGTGATAGCGCTGCGGCTAGAATCTATATGGGTGACCTGCGCCCCCGCCAACGCCGCCGCAATAGAAGCCCCGCCCGTATAAGCAAAAAGATTCAATACCCGAGCGCCGGGATGGTGCTTAAGCCAGGCTCGCAGCCATTCCCAGTGCGCAGCTTGTTCTGGGAAGATACCGAGATGCTTGAACTTTCCACTGCGGCACCAGAGCTGCATAGACCATTCTTTGCCATGGTACGGTAATATCCACTTGTCGGGGAGGGGAGGCGTCCATTTGCCTTGATAAGCGCCAAGCGGTTCATACCGATGGTGGGGGGTCCAATGGGCCCGAGGTACGGAAGGGGTCCCCACCGCCCATCCATCTGGGCGTTCTACCGTGTATTCGCCCCATCTCTCCCATCGCCAGCCCTCCCCAAAGTCTATGAGTTCGTATGCTCGCCAGCGCGCACTGAGTATGCGATACTCCACCTGTGCAAAGGTATTTGCAGACTTTTGACCCGTGCCCTCCAAAGCCCTATACTTTTTTTTAGCAAACCTGCTCCATCGAGCCTATCCCCTCGTGGAGACTTTTATTCTCACCGCCCTCCTACCTGTGGAACTTTTTGGACGATGGAGTTGGGCGGGGGCTTTTTATGTAGGCGTTTTGGGGGTGCTACACGGCGGCATCCCAGCGGCGACGATGCGCTACGCCGCTATAGAAAAAGAGCATCCTGTGGGCGTACTGAGAGTGGCTCTTGGGCGGCTGCTGCCGTGGATGATAGCGGGGATGGGGGTACTTTGGGCTTTGAGCTGGACGGTGCCCCCAGCAGTGCGCTTGCTCGTGTGGGCTCATCTGCCCGCCACAGCTTCTACCCTCGTCGTAGAAACAATACGCGCTTATCTGCGCGGGCAAATGGCGGATAAAAGGCTCTTCATCTGGCAAGCTTGGAATTTCATAGCGGGTATTGCGCTTACAGCCCTACTCGTGTGGCACTATGCTCTCGAAGGCATGATATTTGTGCGGCTTCTGCAGCCACTGTGGACGCTTTTGCCAGTAGGTGGATTATTAGGGCAAGCTCTGCGCAGTGCATATAAGCCCCTCCAGGGTTTTGGGCGCTTCAGCTGGATAGCCCTCTGGGGCAATCTCGCCATGGAAGCCACTCTCGTCCTGCCCGTATGGTTTCTGGGCTGGCACGGCGCCTCTGAACGCTCTATTGCCTACTGGCGATGGGCTACCTTATTCCCGATGAACCTGCGCACCTTCCTCAATATGATCGTGCTCTACTTCTATCCGCGATGGGCACAGAGATCTCTATCGCCCCTGACGCTTTATAGGAAGTTTTTGCCTCTCATTCACGGGATAAGCTTGGCAGGGGTAGCTATCCTCATAGCGGTCGGGCTTTTCTGGAAAGCGTTTCCGGGAGAAGCTTACCTGCCTGCCCGAGACTATTACTGGGGCGCTATCGTGGTAGGCTATATTTGGAGCACCGAAGCCCTCCTCCTTCCCAACCTCCTCTCCGCCAGAGGGTATATACATCTTTTCAGTGGAGCCTATTTGATAGGTCTTGCGGTGGCGCTCCTCGGCTATCTCGTCGCAGGGCAAAGTCTCTCTCTTCTTCTCCTCGCTCTGGGAATAGCCGGAATCACCGTGAGCGCAGTCAGTCTGCGGTTTAGTTATGCCGTATCAGAGAGGAGATGAACTCGGCAACTTAGTAAGCCCTTCCGACTTCGGAGGTAAAAGGGCTGGCACTTTTTTGTATATTTGAGAGATGTCTATAGAGGCGCTGCAAAAACTGGCACAGCGATATGGGGTGGAGATGGACGAAAAGATGCTGCGCTTTCTGCGGGCGGCATTACGACTTAGTCCGACTCAGAAGGTAGGGCAATCCTTGGAGCGCTTTCGGATAGAACTTTCCCACCGGCTCACCCAAGAACGAGAAATATACGAGCAGGCGCTGGCAGAGCGGCTCAAGATAGAGCGGGAATATATTCAGCAGCAGTTTGCGATAGAACGGGAGCGGACGGATCAGCAGTTTGCTTATCTGCGGGAGCTAATGGAGCAGCGTTTTGCGATGATGGAGCAGCGTTTTGCGGCGATGGATCAACGGTTTGCGGATTTACTGCACTTTATAGAGCGGCGATTTGCAGCGGAGCGGGAGCGGACGGATCAGCAGTTTGCCTATCTGCGGGAGATGATAGAGCAGCGTTTTGCGGCGATGGATCAACGGTTTGCGGATTTACTGCACTTTATAGAGCGGCGATTTGCAGCGGAGCGGGAGCGGACGGATCAGCAGTTTGCCTATCTGCGGGAGATGATAGAGCAGCGTTTTGCGGCGATGGATCAACGGTTTGCGGATTTGCTGGGCTTTATGGAGCGGAGATTTGCGATGGAGCGGGAGCGGACCGATCAGCAGTTTGCAGCAATAAATCAACGCTTCGCAGAAATGCTTCATTATATGGACAAGCGCTTTGAGGAGATGAATCGTCGGTTTCAGATGCTGATGTGGGTCGTCGGTGGGGGCATGGTGCTACTGTCAGGGCTGATGACCCTGTATGAGTTTATTCGGTGAGGCAGGGGGGGGCATATAAGTGGCGTATTCCTTTGTCT
>CAZZMF010000236.1:0-2885 GCA_964655255.1 uncultured Sphingobacteriaceae bacterium | reverse complement strand
GCCAACTTATGGATAAACTGGAGCATCCCAACCTCCTCCTTATGACCCCATCTACCCCCAAAGTACCCTTAGAAGAAGCCGTACAGCGCCTGCGCCAACACCTCCGTGAAGAGCCCTTTTTATCCCTTGCAGAGTGGGAAAGCCTCCTCCCTGAAGCCAAAGGCCACCTCTCCATCGGCATAGAAGCTGCCCGGCGCCTGCAAGAAAGCTTGAGCTTGACAAGTCCAGAGAATCGCTGGCGTGTAGTGTGGTTCTGGCATGCAGAGACCCTTACTCGTCAAGCAGCCAACGCCCTTCTCAAAACTGTAGAAGAGCCCCCCGCTCGTACACTGTTTATCTTTCTAAGCACGCGAGCAGGAGCCCTACCTGTGACGCTGCGCTCCCGCTGTCAGACGTGGCACTTCCCCCCCCTCTCTAAGGAAAAACTGGAAGCTTTGACGGGGACTTCGCTATCAGCGGCGCAGTTTTCGCTATCACAAGGCAGCTATGGACGCTTGAAGCGTCTCTTGAGCCTGAGTTTGGAGAAGCCCGTCCAAGCGCTGCAGGCATGGCTACGAAGCCTCCTAAATACCAGTATGGACCCCGCTCCCGCCATAGAGGAGCTTCTCAAAGTGCCTCAACTCAGCGAACTCCTCATCATGGGGGCGATCCTGATACGGGATCATCCACACCTTACCCTTGCCCATAAAGCCATCGGGATGGATGCCCTTCTACGCGCAGCAGAAGATATAGAAGGCAACCTTCATCCTGCCTTAGTTCTGTGGGAGACTACGCTGACTGTGCGGGCGCGTTGGGCACAACCGAAGTTTCAGTGGGAGTGGCTGGCGCCGTAAGAGCCGCGCGTAGCTTAGCCCGGCGCCACCGCAACCACAGCACCCCCCAAATCGCCTCTTGAATCACCTGTCGGCTCATCTTAGACTGCCCTGCGACCCTTTCCACAAAGACAATCGGCACCTCCACAAGCTTCGCCCCAGCAAGAAATGCCTTGTACTTCATCTCAATCTGAAACGCATAACCCCGAAACCGTATCGGACCCGCCGCTAAAATCCGCTCCAAGAGCCAACGCCGATACCCCACAAACCCCGCCGTGGGATCCTTTACAGGCATGCCCGCCACGAACCGCACATACCAACTCGCCCCATAGCTAAGCAAAATCCGACTCAGCGGCCAGTTGACGACGTTGATGCCTTGGATGTAGCGGGAACCTATCGCCATGTCGGCGGTCTTTAGGGCTTCTGCGAGCTTAGGAAGGTATTCGGGCGGATGACTAAAGTCCGCATCCATTTCGTAAATGTGCTCTGCGGTGGTATTTTCCAGCACCCAGCGGAAGCCCGCCTCGTAAGCGCGCCCCAGCCCTTCTTTTTTCGTCCGAGAGAGCAGTTCTACGCGGAAGTCTGGATAAGCTTTTTGGTATCCTCGCACGATCTCCGCTGTGCCATCAGGGGAATTATCATCCACGACCAGCACCGATAGGGGAATAGGCAACTGGCGCAAAGCATCCAGCATGCCGTGAATATTATCCGCTTCGTTGTAGGTAGGAAGTACAATCCAACTTTCAGGCAGCATAGGCAGATATAAGGGAAATGACTTCATCACAATAAGCGCGCACATCGGGGCGATGCGCCACTATCAATACGATGGCTTTTTCCGCCAAACGACGAAGCTGCTGATAAATGAGCGCTTCGGTCTGTGGGTCTATATGGGCGGTGGGCTCGTCCAATATCCACACCGCTGGCTCACGAAGGGCAGCCCGCCACAACGCAATCAGTTGGCGTTCGCCAGCAGAGAGGGCATTCCCGCCCGCACCAAGCAGTTGGTCTAATCGCCAGTCCTTCACATACGCTGAGAAGCCCATACGCTCCGCTGCCGCCCAGATTTGCTCCTCCGGTATGTCCTCATAAAGAGTGAGGTTATCGCGCAGAGTCCCTTCAAAAAGCACCGGCTCTTGCGGAATATAGGCAATCACTTCGCGGAGTTTCGCTTTGTCCCACTGGGAAAGGGGTAGCCCACCAAGGAGGATTTCACCTGCCTGGGGCTCATAGTATCCCAAAAGCAAGTAGAAAAGGGTGCTTTTCCCACTGCCTGTCGGCGCAGTGATCCCATACACACGCCCCGGCACAAACCGCAGTGAAACTCCCTCTAACACCCAACGATCCTCCGTATAGCCAAAATGCAAATCACGCACTTCCAGTGTATAAGGCGGAGGGGTGGGAGGAAGCTTGCCCCCAGAAGGCTCTTCACCCTGCTGATCCAAAAGGCGGAAAATCCTTTCTGCACTAACAAGCCCCATTTGCATGCTATTCACTTGGTCGGCAATAATGCGAAAAGGACGGAAAAATAGCTGCTGATACAGCGTAAAAGCTACCAGTGCCCCTACGGTGGTTTCCCCCCTATACATTAGATAAGTGCCTGCTAAGAGCACTGCACTTAACCCGACCAGCGTAACTGTCTCCATCGTAGGAAAAAACCAGGCGAAATACCCCACGACACGACGATAACTCAGATAATACAGATGATTGATGCGCAGGAAATGCCGCCATAGGGTGGGTTCAGCACCGATACTTTCGGTAAGCTCTCGGCTTTGAATGAGTTCTTGGAGATAACCATTCATGCGGGCAATATAGAGGCGTACGCGAGCGAAGCTCTCCCGAATCTTGCGTGAGAAGTAGCGCGATGCCCAAATCCCCAACGGCATGACGATCAGCGTGACTACCGTAAGGCGCACATCCACAAAGAACATCAGCACAATCAAAAACGCAAGCTGTAGGAGTTCTCCTGCAATCACCAGAAAAGTCTCGGCGAGGGTGCTCTGGAGCGTCTGAGTGTCGGTGAGGGTACGGGTATAAAGGATACCTGTGGGAAACCGTTCTAAGGTTGGGATAGAG
>CAZZMF010000235.1:0-2908 GCA_964655255.1 uncultured Sphingobacteriaceae bacterium | reverse complement strand
TTTAGCCTTTCCCACAAAGCTGCACAATAGAAAAGCAAATGGCGGTCTTTGGTATAAATCCTGACTACGGACGGGAGTGGGCTATCCTCTTGTGAGGCTGCATTTTTTTGTCGCTGTCAGGAGGTGATACTGATAGCGAAGTGGTGCATTAGTTTGTTTTTTGATGGGGTGTGCGGCGGCGCCGAAGGCGCCGCCGCACACCCCACGCCCTGCTCTTTGCTTTCTACACAGCTAAGCAATAAAACTCTCCACCCCTGTCTGACCCTCAAGCGCAGAGTTTAGCGCAAACGCTTTCCTAAGGCAGCAATACGCTCCAGCACTTCTGTGCGGGAGAGCTGCTGGTACATAGGTGGCAGGAGAGAACGACGCGTGCATTCCAGCACCGCAAGGTAAGTCATGTACTCCATCTGCTCAGGATAACTCGGCGGGATAAAGTCTGCCAGTACAGCTTGGACGTCTTTCCATTCGGGGGTAGAGCGTCCTTCTGCTATGGCATGGAAGCGGGCACGAGTCAGGATAGCTTCCCACTCTGCGCCGGTAAAAGGCGGGAGGTCATTCCAGAACTTCTGGGAAGTAGGGAGCTTAAGCGCACCCATGTTGAGCCGCTGCGCCAGAGCGCGCACAACTTCCTTTTTTTCTTCGGGTGTCGTTGGGGGGAAGAGCGGAATATGCTCCTCGGCTCGCCCCTGCCGCTTGAGATCCACAGGCAGCAAATCTGGGCGAGCAGTAGCAAGAAACCATAAGATCCGTCCCCGATGCCGTGGGTCGCTCATGAAGTTGGCTAAGCGTCCAAAGACGCGTGCGCTGACGCCGTGGTCGCTACTGGACTCTCGGGTGCCGAGCTGCGTATCCGCTTCATCCACAAATACCGCTATGGGTGCCAGGGCCTCCAAAAGAGCAAGGATCTTTTCAAGATTGGCCTCGGTCTCCCCGTGCCACTTTGAGCGGAAGTTTTTGAGTTGGACCATGGGCATCCCGATCTCCCCCGCAAAGCACCGCATCAGAAAAGTTTTGCCTGTGCCCACTGGTCCTGTAATCAAGAAGCCCATGGGGATAACAGCTGTATGACCAGCTTTGAGGGCAGCGGCGATAGAGCGTAAATAGGCTTTGGCTGCGTGGTGTCCAGCGACCGCATCCAGCGTCAAGTGTGTGCTCATAAACTCTATGAGCCCAGCGGCATGGGCTTCCACGAGCTGTTTCTTCCGCTCTAAAAGCTGCCCCTCTGTCCAAGGGGTGTCGCTCTTAGCGACTTCAGCGAGGAGCTTGTCTATCTGCACCAGCGTAAGCCCTCCCAAAGCAACAGTCAATTGTTCTGTGGTAATGTGGGGGAGATTCGTAGCAAGGGGTGATGACAACGAGGGGGGTAATCTAAACATCAAGCCTTTCTGCGGATCCGGTGCAGGCGCTGAGGGGGGTGGTTTCATGTGCTCCTGAATAAATGCCTGCCGAGTCTCCGCCTCCGGATACGGAATCCGAATCGCTGACATGTGGGGATTAGAGACCAGCTTTTGGTGGAGTTCAGACAGGCTTTCGGTCAAAAGCAGTATTGTTATATCGCCCCGCAGAAACTCCGGTGATTGTGCCCACTGCAAGAAGTACAAGAGCGCCTTGCGCTCGCTTGTAGAATGCGCTGTCCATGAGAGATGAGAGTTGGGGATAATCAGTTCTGTATGTTCTATGATGAAAGCCAAGCGGCGACCTTCTGCCAAGCGCCGAAGGAAGTAGTTATGTACGACGGGGAAAAGTTCTGAGGGGGTGGGGTCCGGCGGGGCTTTGGGAGCACAGAACCGAGTAAAGTCGTCTTTTGTCGCGCTGTCCCGATAAAGCAAGCCTATAGCTGGATTATATGCAAGTACAAGCTCCCGCCGGCGAAAGAGCACTGACATATAGAAGTCGCGCGCAGGATAGGCTTTTTTGTCGTACCAGACTAAGTCATGGACGTTGCCGTACAGGATGAAGACAGCGGTACGACCTGCATAATACTGCCTTGCCAACTCCTTCACCCATTTAGGTGTGTCTGAGGCGAGGGAGGCTCGGGTCATCGGAAAAGCCCTACGGTGAGCTTACCAGTAGCGTCTATGCCTGCCCGATACATGCCGGGCGTGTTGAAGTGGAAAAATATCTCGCCTTTGGGGGAGACGGCAATCACACCGCCCGTGCCTCCTATGGGTTCTAAGCGTTCCTGAAAAGCTTTTCGAATAGCATCTGGGAGGGGCTCTCGGGCATATTTGATGCGGGCGGCAATATCATAAGCCAGCACACTACGAATGAAAAACTCCCCGTGTCCAGTGGCGGAGAGCGCTATGACACCGTTTTCTGCATAGGTGCCAGCCCCAATGATGGGACTGTCGCCGACGCGACTGACTTTTTTGCCGGCGATGCCCCCTGTGGAAGTAGCGGCAGCAAGGTTGCCATATTTGTCCAGAGCGACGGCACCCACAGTGCCCTGCGTGTGGGCTTCCTGCATGAGAGCAGGGATTTGATTGTGTAGAGGGGGCAGTTCCCACAGCCGTGCCAAACTATCCGCACCTTCTCCGACGATGAAAACATGATTGGTGCGTTCCATGATCATGCGGGCGAGGGTGATGGGATTGCGCACGCCGCGCACAGCAGCGACAGCGCCAGCACGACGCGTCTTGCCGTCCATGATGGAAGCGTCCATCTCTATAAAGCCCCGTTCATTTAGATAGGAGCCGATGCCCGCATCAAACCAGCCTGCATCCTCTAGGCGGCGCACCGCAATTTCTACAACCTCCAGTGCCAAGCGCCCCTCCCCCAAGAGACGATAACCCTCCTCAGCGACAGATTTTAGGTAAGCTTCTATCTCACGGGCTTTTTCAAGGGGAAGGTTTTTTGGGGTGATATTACCTGCTCCCCCATGAATAGCGATAGCGATAGGCTGTGCCAT